>JAIRMT010000078.1 GCA_031258505.1 Treponema sp. | reverse complement strand
GTACTCAGTCCCTGTCGCTGTAAAGAAAACCGGATCACGCCGGTCTCGTCCTTACCAGCAGCGCTCCGTTGCTCAGGCTGCTCTATGCCATGATAAACAGCGTTCCTCACAAGCTGTATCAATATCTTTTTGAGTTGACGATACGGAGCAGCTTTCAACGCCTCTGGGTCAACTTTTTCCGACTGAAAACGCACCAGCTTACCCAAGTCAGCCGCTACTCGCTCGCAGGCTCGCTGGAGCAACGCCATGAGTACATCCATCTCCCCCTGCTTCTGAGCGGAAGCATACATATTTAGTTGTACAAATATATTGAAGAGTTTGTCTTTCTCCGCCTCCATATCTTCAATTCGTGTTGTAAGTACAGCAAGCTCATCAGACATAAGCCCATGCGCGTCGTCTGTTTGGTTTCTCAGGCGCTTAATCTCAGACTCAACGCCGTGCAGTTTGTCGCCATACACACTCAAGCCCACGATGTAAGCGTCGGACTTTATCGCGTGTATAAGCTGATACAGATGCACCAGCATGGGGTCTATATCGCCATCGCCATTGCTTGCTCTGTGCAGAAGCGAAAGGCCCTCCTCAAGATTTTGGGTGGCATCTTCGACAAAGGTCATGAATATCTTCGGTTCCACATGCACCACCTCAAAGAGTGAGCGCATCTCCTCCTGGCGTTTAGCCGCTTCCTCCTCAAGCCGTTTCCGCAGTTGCGTTTCCTCGGTAATGTCATCAACAGTGCCTAAAAGAAAAATATTGTCATCGCGCTCCACTGGAACAAAACGACAGTGCAGAATTTTTGCTTCATGCGTCTCACTGTTCGTATAGACAAACTCATCAAGCGGGTTAAGGCTGTCGAGCTGAGTCTGCGGACGTACCTGCATCCGTACCATGTCGAAAAAATCTTTAATAATCTCCAGATCATGGGGAGTGAATGAACCGGACAAGATGTCAGTAAATTTTTTTTTGTGTAAGGCCTTGGGGAAAATTTTTTTAAGGGAACGGGAGTAGTTCAACTGGAGCACATTGTCCTTATCCATGAGGAAGATGCCGGTTTTGAGGTTATCCTTCATAGCCGCAATTTCGTCGCGCTCCGCCATGAGCAGACGGTTTACCGAGATGATTTCGTCGCGGTCGTGGCGCAGTACGCTGAGGAGGAGCGCCGCCACAGTAACGACGACGATGATGAGTACGACGTTGAGCAACACGAAGCGCATGATAAGGCTATTAGCGTCGGCGTAAATCACCTGAGTTGGTACCATCGCAACAAGAAACCAGTCGGCTTCGGGGATACGAGTGGAGCTGAGATAGTATGTCGCATCAATGGTCGTGAAAGCCTCTTTTCTCAGTATCGTGTCCCGGTATTGCTCAAGACCGAAATCGCTGAAAAACGAACGGGTAAGCACTGCCTGTTTATCGGGATTGGTAATGTAAAGCCCATCCTTGTTGATGAAAAAAGCTTGCCCGCCCGGTATGCTGATACTCTTATCAACCATCTCGGACAGAAACGCGATCGAGACATTCGCTGATACAACACCAATATCATTACCCGCCGTGTCATATACATTGGTTGATACAGCGGTGGTCAGGATGGGGATGGCCAGTTGCCTTGAGCTATCGGCGATATAGGGGTCAGCAAAGGCAACCTTTCCGGGACGCGCCTTCGCGCCGATGAACCAGTTGCGCATGGTGTTGTTAAAATCTGAAGACGGGGTTGCTCCGTTACTATAGACCACCCAACCACCGGGTTGTTGCATCGAGATATTGTTGGAACCATAGATGTGCCAAGCGTCGGTCTGCGAATCCGTCATACGCCTGAATACCTGCCGCAGAGCTTCCTGGTCAACCGGCTCCTGCGCCATAATCGGCGCGGCATTGGCAGCGGTTTCCCGTATCAGCGTTGCCCATGTCTGAAGTCTGGACTCCAGCGATTCAGAGATCTGGTTCATGCGATCTTGCACGTTTGAGTCAGTGATATTATACGAAACGACGCGGAGATGGGCGATGCTAATCACCGACACCGATATGGTAATCAGCGTGATAATGGCAAGACTTATAATGGTAACCAATGGCGTGAAGTTTCTTTTTTCGGCAACCTTTTCTATGTTTATGCCTTTTTTTATGCCAGCTTGCATATTATTCCACCTTGAACTTTGCAATCTCTTGAACAAGGACATCAATGCTGCCCTTGTTCTCCCCACTGATACTGTTCACGCGATTAACCGCTATATTAATTTGCTCTGCGCTGGAGGCCATCTCAGCCATGCCATTGTTGATCTCATGGGTAAGCATTTCAAGGCTATGACTCTCTTTGATGACATCTTTACTGCCCTCAGACATTTCCTCTGCACCGCTCTTCACCATACGAGTAATATTGTTAAGATTACTGATAGCCTCCAGGATCTGCTTGCTGCCAGAACCCTGCTCTTCCATTGCATTCCGTATTTCCATCTCTTGATTCGCTACGATTTTCACTTTGTTATCTATGGCTTCAAACTTGTTGAGTACCGCATCGGTGGACTTGATGATTTTATCTATCGAATCTTTTATCTTTTTCAATACCGTGCTGATGGTTTTGGACTGGACGCTCGAATTTTCCGCCAGCTTGCGGATTTCATCCGCAACAACAGCAAAGCCCTTACCCGCCTCACCCGCGTGCGCAGCTTCAATGGCAGCGTTCATTGACAGCAGATTGGTTTGACTGGCAATGCTCTGCATCACCGCGTTGATTTCCATGAGGCCCTCAGATTCTGTGGCAATCTCATGAATGTCAGTGGCTACATCCTGAAGCCCGCTGCGGCCTACTTCGGAGGCGTCCGCAAGCGCCTTCACATGATTACCATTTTTAACAAGCGTTTGCGTTACAGACTGAATGTTGGCGAGCATTTCCTCAATGGACGAGGACGATTGGGTAACGCTGCTCGTCTGCTCCTCGATATGCTTGTTCAGCTTATTGATATTAGCCGTGATTTTTTTCATGGTCGCGTTTGTTTCAGCAACGCTACTTGACTGGTTATTCGCGCGCCCCTTGATGCTCTGTATCGTGGCGGTAATTTCATTTATGGCGGCGGCAGTTTCAGTCATATTGCTGACAAGCTCAGTGCTTATATCAGAAAGCGCGACCGCTTGTTTTTTTATCGTGATAATAAGGTTCTTGATCTTTTCAAGGGTCTGGTTAAAGTACAAGGCCAGTTCACCAATTTCATCTTTGGAATTAACCTTGATGGTCTGGGTGAGATCGCCCTCGCCTTCTGAAATGTCTTTCAGAGTCTGAGCTACATTAACAATGGGCGCGGCAATACGACTAACAACAATGAAGGTGAGTACGCCAGCAATAAGGATGGAACATATCACGGTGGTAATGGCGAATGTGGTCATACCGCGAATATCCGAGAGAACAACCTCTTCAGCGCAGCCAACCATGACCGACCAAGGAGTGCTGCTAATTCCGCTCACTACAAGGGGAACTAAGACCATCTGTAAATTTGTTTTTAACGCGATGGAGTATTCTGTTATAACCCGTACCTGACCCGCTTTTATCGCCGACAGCACCTCAGAAGCAAATTCGTTGTAGAGTTGCGCGTCCGCCACCGTAATATTTTTGCCTACCCTCGCCGCGTCAAAGTGGCCTATAATAAAACCAGCATTGGTATAAACCGCCACTGCCGCAACATCGGCATATTTTGCCTTATTATCCACAATAGTCTGAACCACATTCTGAGTGTATGTGGCGTTGGCTGTTATGCCCACAACGCCAACCTGTTCATTCCGCGTGTTTCTAATAGGCACCCTGAAATAGAAAGAATAGCCGGTCTGACCATTGATAGTCCGTTGCTCAGGTTCCCCTAGCTCTTCGCCAGTCATATTTAGGTTTACGGCTTGATAGTTGGCATAAGAACGCAGTTCTACCCTTCCAGTTTCACGGGTATACTGAGGAATAAACTGACCTGTCGCGCTGCTCCCCAACTGTCCGGCGTATTGGGCGTCCAATCCGTCAAGCACATTGGGTTTCCACACCGCGTAAACACCCACAAAGTTAACATTCGCGTTCAGCAGGGATTCCATGCTCTTGAGGAAGTATGTTCGCCGGCTTTCCGGGTCATATTGCTCATAATCCCCCATGATGGCCGCCAAGCTGCGGGCGCTTTCCAAATAAACCTCGTAACGCCGCTGAGTATCCGTAGCAATACCCTCCGCAAGGCGCTGCACACTGCCCTGCACCGTACTCAACTGCATCTTTCTTGCTTGTACAATAAGAATAGTCGATGTAGCCGCAACTACCACAGCCAATAAGGCGATAACAATGATACTTAAGCGAAATTTTATCTTCATAATAGACCCCCTTTTCTGTTTTCTATAAGTGCGCTATCCGAAACTAAATCGTTTGGCGCAGCTGAGATAAAGACAAAGCAGTGATCGCCGCCAATCGTTTGCTGTTCATGCGCATCTCCCTGTCCCCGCTGACTAATTCGGTACAACTCATAGACGATACAAATAAATAAAAGCAACAGGGGGGGGGGGGGGGGGCATACACCATAACAGGGCAGGGGCTTATTGCACCACAATGCATCACGCCTGTTCTCAGCGACGCCACGTTTATTGCCGAGAACAGTTAGGCTGTAAGCGGTTTTCAATCCAACGGCTTGAAAGTCAGCAAACGACAAAAATAGAAGCACGTTTATTACCTGCGCTTCCAGCAGGCGTTCTCCGTAGTTCATAAATTCAGTCTATCAGACTTGCGAAACGCTGTCAAGCACTTTTTTTTAAACTTTTTTTTAGCTTTTCTAAAAGGTTTCGTCAAGTCATAAGCAATATCGAAACGTTTCGATGTTGCTTGCACGTACCGACCCTGCTCTTCAAGTTACAAAAATTTTGCAAAATGCTCCTTGACAGCAATCTAAGATGAAACATACAATCAAACATAGTTTTGAGAAACTGGAGGCAGATGAGATGACTTCAAAAAAACAGGCTCCGTGCGGGACTGGCTTGAATTCAAAGCGCGTTCAGCGAAACGATTGGCAGCTCTGGGTGCTGCTTCTTCCGGCGCTTGTGTATTTTTTCGTGTTCTGTTACTTGCCGATGTACGGCATACAGATCGCGTTCCGTGATTACAAGGCGGTGTTCGGCATTACCGGAAGCAAATGGGTAGGGCTTAAAAATTTCACCGATTTCTTCAGCGCTTACTACTTCACTCGCCTTTTAAGCAACACGTTTTTACTCAACATCTTCGGCCTGCTGTGGAGCTTTCCCATACCTATCATCATGGCTATACTCTTAAACCAGCTTGAACATCCCCACTTTAAGAAGTTTGTGCAGACTTCCATCTATATACCTCACTTTATCTCAACAGTAGTCATGGCTGGAATGCTCTATCTCTTTTTGTCCCCAACCAATGGCATCTTTAACAAATTTATTGAAATGTTTGGAGGCGCCCCTATCTACTTTATGGCCGAACCCTCATGGTTCCGCACTCTCTTCATTGGCTCGGATATATGGCAACACGCCGGATGGAGTACGATTCTGTACATTGCTACCCTGACAGGCATTGACCCTGAACTCTACGAGGCGGCCACAGTGGACGGCGCCAACAAGCGCCAGAAGATCTGGCACATCGATCTGCCCCACCTCATCCCCATCGCGGTGATGATGCTTATACTAAGCTGCGGGAGCCTACTCGTTTCCAACACTGACAAGGCTCTGCTCATGAAAACAGCCGCCAACAGCGCCAGGTCAGATATTATCGGAGTCTATGTTTATGAAATGGGACTGGGAAGGGCGCAGTTCTCCTACACCGCAGCTATCGGATTGTTTACTAATGTGATCAACTTCATTACGATCATGGCGGTCAATTTCATATCCAAGAAGCTCGGTGAAACCAGCCTCTTTTAATTTTTAAGGAAGAATCTTATGGGTGTGAAGATCAAAAGTACGGGGGCGGACAAAGTATTTGATGTCGCCAATCTTCTCTTCTGGATAGTCCTGCTGGGCATTATCCTCTATCCGCTCTGGCTCATCCTCGTGGCCAGTGTGTCTGAACCTGACGCGGTCATGTTAGGCAAGGCTTTTTTGTGGCCTGTGGGGTTCTCCTGGATAGGCTATGAAGCAGTGTTCCAGCATAAGGAACTGCTGAGTTCCTATGCCAACTCGGTATTCTACACAGTGGCTGGATCAGCCCTGAGCGTCGCCATTACCATGATGGCGGCCTATGCGCTCACCCGCAAATTTCGGGGGAAAAAGGCGGTCAATCTCTACATCATTATTACCATGTTCTTTTCCGGTGGACTCATCCCCCAGTTCTTGATGAACCGCTCACTCGGACTGTACAACACAGTGTTAATCATGATTATTATCAACAGCGTTTCGGTCTGGAATCTGATGGTAGCCCGGACTTTTATCGCCTCCAATGTGCCGGATGAGCTGTATGAGGCTGCGGCCATTGATGGCGCCAGTCATTTTACCTACTTCTTCCGCATCGTACTGCCCCTTTCAGGCACGATTATCGCTGTGCTAACGGTTTATTACGCAGTGTCGCGGTGGAACGACTACTTCACCGCCCTGGTCTACATACGGGATCGGGTTAAGCTGCCTTTGCAAACCGTGCTTCGTGAAGTGATCGCCACGCTGACCACCAGCACCTCTGACGCTGACTTCTTCGCGGCCTACGCCAATGACAGCGAGGCTATCTCTGAGGCCATCCGCAAGGCTCAGGTTGCAAAATATTGCTGTATCGTCGTATCCACCGTGCCTACCGTGATCCTGTATATGCTTATGCAGAAGTATTTTGTGAAAGGGGTTTTAATCGGTTCGCTAAAAGGCTAACCATTTAAAATAATTTTGATTCCATAAGGAGATAATATGAGAAGAAGTGAAAAAACTTTCGTGGTAGCGCTGCTTGCGGTACTTATGTGTTGCCTAACAGTCGAGGTGTTTGCCGGAGGTTCGCGCGCGCCCGCAGCTTCAGGAGGCCCAATCACCCTGCGCGCGCTTCAGTACGAACTGGAGAATCAGCAGATGGATTTCCCTAACCTGTGGTTCTTTCAGGAGCTGGAAAAAAAGACTGGCATCCACATCAACTGGGAACCGGTGAAGGACGCTGACTGGCGGACGCGGGTCAACCTGACGTTTGCCTCAATGGACCTGCCTGATGTGATCCTCTCCGGCGATGTAGACATCGAAGAATACGGTGTAAGCCAGGGGCTTTTGGTTCCGCTTGAAGACCTGATTCCCCAATACATGCCGAACTATTACAGCCGTATGAAGATGAACGATGCTGACAAGGCAATGTACGCCTCTGATGGACACATCTACTGGATCGGCAGCCTGATTGCTCAAAACATCAACCATGACGGCAATCACTACATCAACAAGGCTTGGCTCGACAAACTGGGGCTGCAAGTTCCCAAAACGATTGAGGAACTTAACGCCGTACTGCGCGCCTTTCGTGATAATGACCCCAACGGCAATGGCCTCAAAGATGAAATTCCCTTTTCCGGCGGCGACTTAAAGCATCAGACTCAGGGTCTGTACACCCACTTTGCAAATTTCGGCGTGCCGCTGGTGAACTATCTCTACGCAGTCATTGACAAGAATGACAAGGTTGTGTTCCCCGGCTATATGGACGGATTCCGCCCCGCGCTTGAATGGCTTAATATGTGTTATAAGGAAGGTCTTCTCGATATGGAAGCGATCACTCAGGATTCCAACGCATGGGGAACCAAGATGAACGCTGGACTTGTAGGCTATACGACCTATCTCCGCCTTATCAACACCGCGCTCAGTCCTGACATCGCCTCCCAGTATGTTTCGATCTTGCCGCCCGCGAGTCAGTACGGCGTAGCAGTCCCGCGTGTCCTTGAAGTACCCACAATCAACGCGGTCATCACACGCGCCAACAAGCATATTCCCGAAACCTTGCAATGGCTTGACGCGCAGTTTGAGACTGAAACAATGATGGTTGGATACAACGGCCCTGTCAAAGCCGGTGGTCCCATAGAACCGACTATCAAGGTGAATGCTCAGGGGAAGTACGAGATTGTCTACGTGCCGGAGAACAACGCCTTGTACAAATACGTGCCGGTGTATCATGCGCGCTTCTTTGCCCCAGGCGACTACTACTTCAAGATATACGAAATGCCGCCGCACCGTATTGAACGCGCCGCATCCAGCAAGCAATATGCCGACGCAGGCGTACTTGAACCAAAATCGTTTACTATTCTGCAATATCTGGTAAAGCCCAATTCTGAGGATGCTCTCCAGATTTCGCGCTTGTATACTGAAATTGATAAACTGATGCAGGAGTCTATCGCCAACTTTATACGGGGCGGCGTAACTGACGCAAACTGGCAGACTTTCCTCAACTCATGCAGAGCTGTTGGTGTTGACCGGTATATCGGACTGTATCAAAAAGCCTACGACGCCTATCTATTGGTAAACTAAAACACAAGCGCCTCGCAGCAATACTGCTTGTGAGGCGCTCTCAGCTTCATCGCGGGGATAGCTGGGAGAGGCTGTTCCCAGTGTTTGCTCTTGTTCCTCCCCATACCGCGAGCGTCCTAGAAACCTT
>JAIRMT010000048.1 GCA_031258505.1 Treponema sp. | reverse complement strand
CTTCAGGAGACTAAGCAGCTTGTTGATAAAGTGTTTGAGGCGCAGAAGGAGACTGAGCTCATGGTTAAGGAGACCACCCGCGGGCTTCAGGAGACTAAGCAGCTTGTTGATAAAGTGTGTAAGCAAGTCGGCAACATAGATACGAATATCGGCTACGCGGCTGAGACGTATTTCCATACGGCGCTTGCCAAGTCCCTGATGTTCGGGAACATACACTTTGAAGAACTTATTCCGAACCTCACAAAAGAGCGCAAAGGTACGTCTTGCGAGTTTGACCTTGTTATGGTGAACCATGAAGCGGTTGCTATTATTGAGGTGAAGCACCGTATTCACCCATCCTTGCCCCAAGAGATGGCGACAAGAAAAGTGGAGCAGTTCCGCAGGTTCTTTCCCGAATACAAGAACTATACGCTGTACTTGGGGATTGCTGGGCTGTCGATGGATGGAACGGTCATAGAAAATGCGCGGAACTTTGGCGTTGGCGTTCTGAAACAGGACGGCGACACGATAGAGTCTTTCGATGTGCCGCTGAAAGCGTATTGAAACAACAATACCGCTGCTGTTCCGCATAGCAGACGAATTGTCTCTCAGTCCATGCTTATATTTCTTCAACCATCGTTACCAGCGGCCCGCTTTTGTCTGGGCTTGGGTCTGTAGACATGGCGGCTCTGGCTCTTGGCAACAAGGGTGAAACTGCCGTGGGAAGCAGAAATTTCGAGGAGCAAGCCGAGCAATCGACCCAAGCCTCAAGCCCTACTTTTAGACGCGCCTTAAAAGGCGAGGGGTTGTTGACCCTGACTCTTCTATCTACACAAGACATTCACGCCTTCATCATGTTAAGTTTAATCTATAATTTATATAGGAGCATAAGCATGAACAGCAAAGATTTAACCCAACGTATCAACGCGCCAGAGTCTGAGCCGCTTTTTGCGTCTCTCTATGGCAAGGCCGGCGTTGCCGACGCGCGCAAGCGCTACTCCGCGCTTATTGAAGGACTGGTCGAGCTTAAGGTAGCTGGCGACGCTGACCTGCGCGTCTTCACCGCCGCAGGCCGCACTGAACTTGGCGGAAACCATACTGACCATAACCGAGGTAAGGTTTTGGCCGCGTCCATACAACTGGACTCAGTGGCTGTGGTTTCCAAACGGGATGACAAGGTCGTGTTCTTCCGTTCCACTGCTTATCCTGATGTGGAGCTTGATATTTCAGACATTTCCATGCGCCCAGCTGAACAAGGTACGACCGAAGCGTTGATACGCGGTATTGCCGCTGATTTCACGCGACGGGGCGTACAGCTCGGCGGATTCACTGTAAACGCGAATCCTACGGTACTGCCCGGTTCCGGCTTGTCATCGTCAGCAGCAGTGGAAGTGCTGTTTTGCAAGATATTCGACAAGCTCTATGGCGAAGGTAAGCTCACTGCGCTGGAAATTGCGCAGATTTGTCAGAAAGCTGAGAACGAATACTTCGGTAAGCCCTGCGGCCTTATGGACCAGTGCGCATGCGCCTTTGGCGGCGCGATCGCTATTGACTTTGCCGATCCCGTCAAGCCGCTTATCAAACAGATCGACTTTGACCTTGAGAGGCTTGGTTACGCCCTTTGTGTGGTAAACACACGCGGCAGTCACGCTGATCTCACCGCTGACTACGCCGCTGCTTCTGAAGAGATGAAGGCTGTTGCCCGACACTTTGGCAAGGACGTACTGCGGGAAGTGGACAGTACGATGCTCATCAGCCACGCCGCCGAGTTACGCGCAAACCTGGGCGACCGCGCGGTGCTTCGCGCACTGCATTTCTATAAAGAGAATAAGCGTGTTGACGCTATGCAGGCACTACTGGAAGAGGCGGCAAAGAGGCTGGCGCAGCTATCGCCAAACGAGCCGTCGGCAGGCAGAAGCATACTCGCGGAAACCAGAGCGACTATTGAGCAAAGATACTTTGAACTTATACACCGCTCAGGTACGTCATCATGGGAACTCTTACAGAATGTTTATTCGCCCCAAAACCCGCGTGAACAGGGCATCAGTCTCGCGCTGGCGCTGACGCAGGAATTTTTTGACCAGAACCAAATTCGCGGCGTATGCCGTGTACATGGCGGCGGATTCGCCGGAACCATACAGACGTATATTCCGCTTGAGGCGCTTGATGCGTACCGGCAAAGCATCGAAGCGGTCTTCGACGTAGGCGCGCTTACTGTACTGAGGATACGACCTGTGGGCGTCGCGGAACTGGCATTTTAGCCGTGCAAAGCATGATGAACGCTGTAGCACTCTGCGCTGGCGGCGTGGAAAAAGTTGTTGCAAATGAACTCAGGAAGCTGGAGCTTCCCGTACTGGACGCGCGTTTTGGCCGGGTGAGGTTCCGCGCTGATCTTGCGGGGCTCTATCGCGCCCTTATGAGCCTCCGCACCGCTGACCGCGTGCTGCTTGAGGCCGGACGCTTTTTCGCGCCGGACTTTGACGCACTGTTTGAGGGAACAAGGTCCATTGAGTGGGAAGCTTTTATTCCAAAAGCCATGGGTCTGCGTGTAGCCAAGGTTCGCGTGAACCGCTCCCGTTTACAAGCCGAGACCACCGTGCAGGCCATGACGCACAAGGCCGCCGCTGCACGGCTCTGCGAGGTATATAAGCTGGCGCGGCTTCCCGACACGATCAAAAGCGCGGAACTCCGGGTCTATATCGAAAAGGACGAGGCTTCCTTGCTCCTTGATCTGTCTGGTGAACCCCTCTTCAAGCGCGGTTATCGTCGTGAAGGTGGCGTCGCGCCGCTGCGTGAAACCACTGCGGCGGCACTGTTTCTGCTTGCAGGCTGGCGACGGAAGTTTCCCCTCTGCGATCCCTTTTGCGGCTCAGGTACGCTTGCTATTGAGGCCGCGCTCTACGCCTGGGATATGGCTCCGGGGCTGGGGCGCGCTTTCGCGCTTTCCGATCTTGGCATAGCTGATCCAGAGATTGAGCGTATGGTGCGGGAGGAGCTTGCCGCAAAGGTCAATTTTTCCAGAACCATGCGGATATTCGGAAGCGACGCGGACGCCGAGCTTGTGCGTATTGCACGTATCAACGCCCAGCGGGCATATACGCTGGCGCTGGGTAAAGAAGTCGCCGGCGAGCCGATGCCGCTTCCGTGGCTGCCGGATTTTCATACACTGTCGATGAAGGCCGCCCATGCCCCGACTGCTGACGCGGGGTTCATTATCACTAACCCGCCCTATGGGAAACGGCTAGGGGATCGCGCTGATTCAGAGCGTACCTATCAGGAGATGGAAGTCCTGAGCCGGAATTTCTCTGGCTGGAAGCTCGGGGTTATAAGCAATCACGCGGGTTTTGAGTCGTTTTTCGGCAGAAAGGCGGATTCCTGCCGAGAGCTTACCAATGGGGCGCTACAGTCCTATTTCTTTGTGTATGAGCAACTGGGATAGCCTTATGGTAGAGCATGAAAAACGGCGGTGGGATATACTGGAAAAGGCGCTGGACGTGTTTATAAGGGAAGGCTTTGAGAACGCGACATTTCAGAAGATTGCGGACCTCTGCGGTATAACTAGAACGATATTGTATACTTATTTTAATAATAAGAAAGAGATATTCAACTACAGCATCAAGCAATTTATGGAAACCATTGAGGCTGATGTCCATTCAGTGCGGCAGGATGCCACGCTCAACAGCGTGGACAAGCTTACGGCGGTTTTCGCTCTAATCTTAGCGCGGCTGGAGGAGAACCGCCGCCTGCTTCTGGTGATTCGAGATTACCTGCTTTTGCGGGATGACGCCAATAAGCTGGTCAAGCGCAGAACCATCAGGATGCGGCACATTTTTTCAAGCATGATCATTGAGGGGATTCGTGCTGGCGAGCTTATGCCGCTTAACGTGCGGGAAGTTGGCGATCTGCTTTACGGCTTTCTGGAGCTGGCTATATTCAGGCTAACGGTGCTTAAGCGTTCTGAAGTAGGGGAACTAAAACAGAGTTCAGCGCTCTGCATCCGTCAACTAAGCACAACCTTGTATCATGTCGTTGACAGTGTTGTAACTAAGCTTTAGTATAAAAATATGGCAGATGCTGTTTTTCTTAACGACGCTGAGTTTGAGTTATATCGTGCACTTATCTATAATGCGAGTGGTATCCAGTTCACCGCTACGAATCGCCCCATACTGGAAAGCAGACTACGAGAGCGTCTGCGGGAGAAGCGGGCTGATTCGATGCGGACGTATTTTGATATAGTTTCAAGGGATAAGGAGGAGTTCAGGGCATTTCTTGACTCCGTTACCACGAATCTCACCAGTTTTTTTCGGAATAAAGGACAATTTGATACGCTTGAGAAGTTTGTCGTGCCTGAGCTTATCAAGCTGAAACATAGTTCTTTCAATAATACCTTGCGTATCTGGAGTGCAGGTTGTTCCACTGGCGAAGAACCCTATAGTATTGCTATGCTCTTGAGCGAGATTCTATCGCCTAACTTTAAATTTGAGATTGTGGCGAGTGATATTAGCCTCAAGTGTCTTATGACCGCGAAAGAGGGCTTCTACGCAGATAACCGCATCAGTGGCATTCCTGATGACTATCTGAGGAAATATTGCGACAAGGTAGCGGGCGGGTACAAGATGAAGCCGACGCTTATGTCCAAGATACGTTTTGACTATCACAACCTTAGAAACGACTCTGGTCAGCGTAATCTTGACATAGTATTTTGTCGGAATGTGATTATCTACTTTGACGAAATCGCGCAGCTTGCAGTTATTAAGCGTTTTTGGGATTCAATGGCTCCAAAGTCCTTTTTGTTTATAGGCCATTCTGAGTCTCTCTTTGGCATGGATACCCAGTTTGAGTTTGTAAAAACCGAGTGGGCTACCCTATATCGAAAATTTATTTAATTTGGAGGGAATATGGCTGATGACATTGGCGTATTGATTGTTGATGATTCGGCGCTTATGCGTAACCTCATTGGTAAAATGATAGAGATGACCCCAGGATTGGTTGTTGCTGACAAAGCCATGAACGGGATCTTTGCTTTACGGAAGATTCCTCGTGTTGAGCCTGATATCATCGTGCTTGATCTTGAGATGCCGGAAATGAATGGTATTGAGTTCCTCAAGGAACGCAAGAAACTGGGAATTACGATTCCAGTTATCATTCTCTCATCCCTGGCTTCGAGTGGAGCGGAGATAACCATGGAAGCGCTGGCCTTGGGTGCATCTGACTTTATCCAAAAACCGTCCGGTTCCATATCAACGGACATTCATCTGGTGAAAGATAATCTTATACACATGCTCTTGGGTTACGGCGGACGTTATCGCAGAATGCACGGGAAGAAGCCGTCAGATACCCCGGCAGCGCCCACATTGACGTCGCCCCCTGCGGCAAGTTCGTCGTCTTTCTCCCTGCATAGCGCTGAAAATATCAAGCAGACTCTGAGCGGGTTTGTCTCGTCAAGTTCTGGCCCGGTAACAGCCCCCACGCCTCTGCGTAAGCCGGGTAAAACGGAAATTATTGCCATCGGCATTTCAACCGGCGGGCCTGACGCGCTGAGGCAGGTGTTTGCCCGTCTTGACGCTGATCTCAAAGTTCCTATTGTGGTTGTTCAGCACATGCCTCCGGGCTTTACGAATGAGTTTGCCAAAAGCCTTGATCGCGTTTGTCCCCTTGAGGTGAAGGAAGCTGAGGAAGGAGACCTGATCAAGCAAGGCCGTATCCTTATTGCCCAAGGTAACAAGCACCTTGAAGTGGAGCGGAAGCCTCTCGCGTCCATTGTGCATCTTTCCGACGCTCCGCTGGTGAGTGGACACCGGCCTTCCGCCGACGTACTGTTTGCATCAGTTGCTAAAGCCTACGGCAACCACGCACTCGGTATCATTATGACCGGTATGGGACGCGACGGCGCTGAACAGCTCGGCACAATTTACCGTGAAGGCGGTCTCACCATTGGTCAGGACGAGGCCAGCGCTGTTGTCTATGGTATGCCGAGAGTCGCGCACGAACTCGGCCATGTGATGGAACAAGTTCCTCTGGACAAGATGGCTGAACGCATCTGCTCTCTAGCTAAAGCAGTGCGATAACGTAACGTTATCCCTGTAAGGGGACGGTATGTCGTACTCCTAAATCACGTGAGAGACTTCATAAAAATGTCCAAAATGTCTCGCTCGCTTGGTTTAGCAATGCCATTGGCTATGTTTTTCGCTGTAACTGCTTGGGCCGCATAAGCCGCAAGTTCGGATTGTTCAAAGCGTTCATGTGGTCCTGACGCGCTCAAGAGCGTGTCCAGAACCGCGCAGAACTCATCAAGGCTTTTCATGCTGAGGCTTGCGAGGATTTCATTGATGCGGCCTGCATGTTTACCCTGCTCGGTTTTTTGGGCAAACCTAAGAAATTCACCCAAGAGCAGTCCAGTGACGCGTCCGTGGTCGATGTTACGATTATAGGTGAGCATATAGCCCATGGCATGAACCGCGACTGTTCCAGCGTTGGCGATCACCATGCCGGCCAGGGTGGAGGCGCTGAACAGTTCTTCCCGTGTCTGGCACTCCCAATCCCCTCGCCGATAGCACTTGGCGATGAGGGCGATGCTTTCTTTTGCCAGCATATCGCTGAACAGCGACGCCCGTGTTGAGAGCATACCTTCAATGGCGTGGGACAGGGCGTCAACAGCAGTGTTAATGGTGATACTCATGGAAAGCGTACTCAGGTATCTGGCGTCCAGAAATGCACAGCGAGGAAACATGGCAGGCCCAGCCATTGAAGCCTTGTTCTTGGCCTGGTGGTTCGTCAGTACCGCGTTACGGGTAACTTCAGAGCCAGTTCCGGCGGTACTTGGGATTGCCACAATGGGCAGGGCCGAAGTGAAACTGGTAGAAAACAGCAAGGCCGACTCTGTCTCCGGCGCACAGGCCAGCGCTGCCGCTGCTTTGCCCGCATCCAAAGGTGAACCGCCGCCAATAGCGATTACAAAGTCGCACTGCTCCGCTGCTATCACATTTACAATTTCGCGGATACACTCAACGTTTGGGTTACTCATCACCTTGTCGTAGAGCGCCCATGCCTGGCCATTAGCAACAAGCGCCTTTTCTACATCAGCCTGAGCGCCATTCTGTTTAGCGGAATTTCTTCCTGTTACAAGCATGGCCTTTTTCCCCAAACCAGCGAAAAGCTCACGATTTTTAAACACACAGTTTTCGCCCATCACAACTCTGGTGGGCATAAAGTAATCAATATGCATAGACTATTTCCCCAGCTTCTCAAAATGGGCAAACTCCATCGTGAAGCTCGCCCGCCCCTGACTTGTCGAGCGCAAGAAGGTCATAAAACCAAACATCTTCGCCATGGGCGCAAGCGCCCTCACCTGATCCACATGCGGCTTTGAGTCAATGCTCAAAACCTGCCCGCCACGCTGAGTAACAAGACTGATCACATCACCAACAAACTCATGTGGGGAACTAAGGTCAACCGTCATAATAGGTTCAAGCTGAATAGGACCAGCATCACGGCAGGCTTCGTCAAAACATAGACTGGCGCAGGCTTCAAACGCAAACTCCGTACCGGTCAGTTCCGAGTAATGAATGTCAATGAGGGTTACACCTACGTCAATACAGGGGTAGCCAAGCGCTATGCCAGACGCCAGGGCGCTCGTAACGCCGCGCTCCACCGCACCTAGTATCTCCGACGGTATGTCCCGTATCTTTGCCGTGCAGGTGTACTGGTTCCCAGCGCCACGCTCCATCGGCGCAACGCGCAGGGTGAGCGCTGCCGCATTTTCCTTGCCAGCAATGATGCGCGAAAACTGCTGACTCTTCTCTACCACCTTGCTCACTGACTCGCGGTACGTTACTTGCGGATTCCCCACTTTAGCGCTAACGTTGTACTCCTTGAGAATGCGTGTTACCAATACGTCAAGGTGTAGCTCGCCCATGCCGGAGATGATGAGCTGACCAGTTTCCTCGTTATCGCGGGTGGTAAAGGTTGGGTCTTCCCGCGACAGAAGCGCGAGTATGTCCTTGAGTTTGTCCTGCTCGGACAGGGTCTTTGGTTCGATTGAGACTGATATGACCGGTTCCGGGAACTGCATCTTTTCCAGCACCACAGGATAGCCCTCACTGCCAATGGTGTCGCCGGTCTGCGCCAGCTTCATACCAATAATAACGCCGATGTCGCCAGCGCTAAGGCTGTCCATAGGCTCAGACTTGTTGGAGTGCATACGCAGGATGCGGTTCGCCCGCTCCCGTTTGCGCTTACCCACATTGAAAACAGCGGTTCCATGCTTGATTGAACCGGAATACATACGCACGTAGCAGAATGCGCCAGCCTCCCGGTCGTTCTGTATCTTGAATACCAGTCCCAGAGGTGTGGCTTTAGGGTCGCAGGGAACCAACACTGCCTCATCCTTCTTGAGGTGATGACCAAGCGTCGGTGCCGCCTCATCAGGCGCGGGCAGAAAGTCAAGCACTGCATCAATGAGCGGCTGAACCCCCATATTCCGCCGGGACGCGCCCGCGAACATGGGGAGAATTGCGCGGCTTAACACTGCTTTGCGCAACTCGGTCTTGAACAGTACCGCGTCAATGTTCTCACCAGCGAGGTACTTATCGCCAATAGTGTCAGACACATTGGCAAGCTCACTGATAAGTTTGTCGCGCCATTCCCGCGCCGCTACCTCTCGTTCCGGCGCAATAGGGCTTTCAATCATCCGATCGCCATCGCTTTGGGCATCCCAGCGAAGCTCTTTCATATTGATAAGGTCGATAACACCTTCAAAGCCGCTCTCGGCGCCAATCGGGACTTGCAAGGCCGCCGGCGTTGCTCCCAGCTTTGCCTTAATGTCTTCCAGCACCTGATAAAAGTCCGCGCCAATACGGTCCATCTTGTTGACATAACCAATGCACGGAACCTTGTACCGTTCCGCCTGACGCCACACAGTTTCTGTCTGCGGCTCAACGCCGCGCACTGCGTCAAAGATAGTGATAGCGCCGTCAAGCACGCGCAATGCGCGTTCCACCTCAGCGGTGAAATCAACATGACCAGGCGTATCAATGATGTTTATTTGAAAATCTTTCCAATAGATAGTTGTTGCCGCGCTCTGGATAGTGATGCCTCGTTCCTGTTCCTGCTCCATCCAGTCCATGATTGCCTCGCCATCGTCAACCTCGCCAATCTTGTGGCTTTTACCTGTGTAGTAGAGAATCCGCTCGGTAGTAGTAGTCTTTCCGGCGTCAATGTGCGCCATGATTCCGATGTTTCGCATTGCTTTCAGCATAGTCCCGCTCCTTGTCCACAGGTATATTAAGCTAAGATGAGCCATTCTATCAAGGCGGACCGGCTTGACGAACTCCGGTTCAACGACCCGGCAGCAAATCCAAATGTTGAAACGGACAGAGGTTCCAAGGCGAGGATAAGACGGCGGCACGACAAGAGCTATGTTGAAACGCGCTTGTAAGGCGGTGCGGCAAAAGCTATGAATAAGGGCCTATCAAGAGCGCCCGGTATGGGGACAGCGTGAAGTCTCTGACACAGCTCACTCAAGCTGAAACTGTACCGCAGCATAGCTCTGAATAGCGCTCCTTGGTATATCTACTACATCAACGCGTCCATGCAGATCATGGTATAAGCCGCCGAACTCCCAGTCCTCAGCCTTCGCCACCAAATGCGCCTTCACCGGGTTCTCATCAATATACCTAAGCGTATTGAGAAGCTGCTCCACATTCTCGATAATCTTTGAGGTAAACCGTCCGCCCCACAAATGCCCTTCGGTATGGTGAACTTTGTTCCAGTAGCGGGC
>JAIRMT010000037.1 GCA_031258505.1 Treponema sp. | reverse complement strand
TAGATATGCCCGTTCTGGCTGACCATATCCAATGCGCCCTGGTCGATGTTCTTGGTGTCCAGGAGCGTTCCTGCATAGGCTTCAAGCGGAAGCGTCTGGGACACGAGATCAGGCCAGTTACCGCCCAGCTGGATGATGTCGGGAGCGTTTCCGCCGGCGATTTGCGTCATGACGGTCTGGAGCTCGGTGCTGTTCCCGTCATAAGGCTCGGCGTGAATCTGCGCGCCGGGGTTCTGGCTCTGGTACAAGTCGATAGCCCTCTGAGTCAGCTCAATGCGTGTGGAGTTACCCCAGAACGCCCAACGGATGGTTGTTGTTCCCGCTGTTGTGGCGCTGCCTGCCGCAAAGACAAAGGCTGTCATAGCCGTCAATGAAACGACCAGAATCGCTTTTTTCATGTTCATAACTTATGGGCATCATTAAACTACCCTATTTCAGGATAGAGCATAACTGAGGTTTTTCAATTCACAAGTTTTGAAAAATATAATACTATTTTCGATTTTTTTATTTTATGGTAATACTTTTTTTCAGTGTTGTACTTTATTTGAGTCGCATGATGGCGGCTAGAATGAGGCGTAGCCCTGCGGCAATGCAGGGACTACAAGTCCGTACGGATAGGAGCATCCTATGACGCCTATCTTATCGCCTCCATTGCGACATTATCCATGTCGTCAAAAGTCTGGTTCTCGCCAGCCATAGCCCAGATAAAGGTATAGGCGGCGGTTCCCACGCCGGAGTGAATCGACCATGACGGCGATATAACTGACTGCTCGTTACGCATGACAATATGTCGCGTCTCAGTCGGCTGCCCGTGTATATGAAATACAAGAGCATCGTCGGGTATGTCAAAATAAAAATACACCTCCATGCGGCGTTCGTGCGTGTGACACGGCATGGTATTCCATACTGAACCGGGTTCCAGAACAGTCATGCCCATAACAAGCTGACAGCTTTGACAAACAGCAGGATGCACATACTGATATATGGTGCGCACATTTACTGTTGCATTAGCGCCAAGCTTGCGCGGATTCGCTTTTTCAATGGGAATAAAGACAGTTGGATAAGCGGTATGCGCCGGAGCGCTCGCCATGTAAAACTTGGCGGAATCACCTGAAAAAATAACTTCCTTCACGCCTTTACCAACATACAAGCCGTCGCCTTTTTTCATCGGGTAGTTTGCGCCGTCAATTTCGACCGCGCCGCTGCCCGCAATACAGATAACGCCAAGCTCACGACGGTCAAGGAAAAGGTCGCTGCCAAAATCCTTACCGCCTTCAAGCCTGAGTTGTTTACCGCAGGGATACGCGCCGCCAAATACAACGCGATCCACATGGGTATAACAAAGACTTATCTCACCCTTGATGAAAACCTTATCAAAAAGATAATGTTCCCGCATTGTCGCCGTGTCATACTTTTTCATGTCGGCGGGATGTTCTGCATAACGCAGTTCCAGTTTCATGATCACTCCTTCTTTTATACTTGTAACTACTACTTAGGCTGCTTGCCAATATACGCGAGTATGCCGCCATCAACATACAGCACATGGCCGTTGACAAAGTCAGACGCGCTTGACGCGAGAAAGACCACCGGGCCTTCGAGGTCTTCCGGCGTTCCCCAGCGCGCCATTGGCGTTTTCGCTATAA
This sequence comes from Treponema sp., assembly GCA_031258505.1. Taxonomy (GTDB): domain Bacteria; phylum Spirochaetota; class Spirochaetia; order Treponematales; family Breznakiellaceae; genus JAIRMT01. Next base: position 1,692 of record JAIRMT010000037.1, on the reverse strand, counting down.
TAAACGAATCAAAGGGGTGTGGCGATCCATCGGCCTGTTTTTCGCGTAAGGGCGCGGTCTGCGGCGTAGCGATATAACCAGGGCCTATGCCGTTACACTGAATGTTATACGCGCCATATTCTGAGGCGATATTGCGTGTAAGCATTTTCAGGCCGCCCTTTGCCGCCGCGTAGGCGCTCACGGTTTCGCGCCCAAGTTCAGACATCATTGAGCAGACATTGATGATCTTGCCGCTGCCCTTGGCAATCATATCAGGGATCACCGCTTTGGCAAGTACAAAAGGCGCGACCAAGTCAATATCAATAACCTGCGCAAAATCAGCCTTGCTCATCTCAGTCATAGGAATTCTTTTGATTATACCCGCGTTATTTACGAGTATATCAATGATACCGAGACTGGTCTTTATATCAGCAACCAGTTTTGTTACCTGCGCCTCATCCGTAAGATCGGCAATGAAGCCACAGGCGCTTATGCCATCAGCCTCGTAGTTCTTTAACGCCTCGTCCATGTGCTGCTGACTGCGGCAGTTAAACGCAACCTTCGCGCCAGCCTTTGCAAGCGCCTTTGCCATCGCGTAACCGATTCCATAAGCCGCGCCTGTTACCAGCACAACCTTCCCGTCAAGCCTGAAATTTACTTCAGCCATTTGCGCCTCCTAAAATCCCAGGGTTTCATTGATGAGGAGCAAGGTATACTTGCCGGAAAACTTCTGGGCATTGTATGTGATAAGTAGTTGATTACACATCCGTCCGGGTATGTTGCAGTCTGTACATACGCCGGTTTCTACACAAGGGGTTTTGTGATTGTTCCGGCGGCAGTTCATGGGCGCGATAGCGTGAACCCGCGCTATGGCTTCTTCTAAGCTGTTTACCAATTTATTCACCCCAGCTACCACGATGACGCGGCGAGGGCCATAAGCCATAGCAGCCACACGACTCCCCGAACAGTCTATATTAACCATTTCCCCGCTCATGGTTAAAGCATTTGCCCCGCTAAGAAAATAATCTGCCATAAGGCTATCGCGGCATATCTCAAAATGATCTGCGCAATTATAGCGATCGTAGAGTTTGTACTGCCCATTCCGCAAAACAGGAAGTACATCCATAGCGGCAAGGGTCTCGCTTCCCCCAAGGCCAACGGAAACGCCGGCGGGCAGGATTGTTTTAAAGAGAAGGGACTTTGCCTCATTCAGCGTTTCCACGTAATAGCTAGTCCAGCCCTTTTTCGCAAACGCGCTGACCGCAAGCCGTCCCTGTTTTTCTCCCAGCCATGTACGGTAATGGTTTTCCATCATCTCTCCTTATGCGAAATTGCTAATCGCAGAATAAACTATTTTCTTCCCTTTGTCAACGGAAACACTAGCGCCAGACGCCCAACTTGCCGCGCTTTAGTGCCAGACACCGACACACTTTACCAGACACTCACAAAACGACTAAAGCATTAGACCTTCCCAGCGCCTTATCTTAGCTATGAGACCTTCACGAAAACTCCAAGAGGGAGCTATGTATCACGCGCCTCAGAAATTAACCGTAACGAGATGAACCTACAGGCGAAAGAGTTCAAGGCTATGTTCTTAACTCACCTTACGCACCGGAAAGAAAAAGATCATCGAATTACGCGAATGAACGCGAATCTTCTTTAGAGAAATGAAATATTCGCGTATATTAGCGTCCATTCGATGACCAATTCTTA
>JAIRMT010000135.1 GCA_031258505.1 Treponema sp. | reverse complement strand
ATACAGCCGGAACGTTATCTGTAGAATTCAACATTCGGCGATAAGCGAGCGCAGTTTTAATATACATGACGGTTCCACTGAAAGTTCATCTAAGCCCATTTCAACAAAATCTTTGGTCAGCGTAAGGTCTGCGCCCAGGGAACCGCAGATGCCAACCCAAATGCCCGCTTTGTGGGCATTCTCACAGGTCAGCCGGATAAGGCGCAGTACGGCCTCGTGATGAGTGTCGCAGAAAGAGGCCAGTGAATCATTCTGCCGATCTATGGCAAGGGTATATTGGGTAAGATCATTAGTGCCAATGCTGAAAAAATCCACCTCCTTTGCCAGCAGATCGCTTATGATTGCCGATGCCGGGGTTTCTATCATAATACCAATGGGAACATCTCCTTTAATCGCAAGCTCATCGCGCACGGCTTTTGCCAGTTCTTTGGCGTGCAGCAGCTCTCCTAGTGAACTTATCATGGGGAACATGATTGCCGCGTTGCCGTGTACCGAGGCGCGGTAGATTGCGCTTAATTGGGTCTTAAAGAGACTAGGACGGGTAAGGCATATACGGATTGCCCGCATACCGAGAGCGGGGTTTTCTTCTTTAGGCAGATTGAAGTAATCAACCTGTTTGTCCGCTCCTATGTCCATAGTACGGATAATGACCTGACGGCTTCCCATTTTTTCAAGCACCCGGCGATAGCTTTCATACAGGGTGTCTTCATCAGGATAATCGTTCCGGCCAAGGTAGAGGAATTCGCTGCGGAAAAGGCCAATTCCTTCAGCGTCGCCTGCAAGGGCCGCGTCAACATCGTTCACAGAACCAATATTGGCATAAAGCTTTATGGGTCTGCCGTTTTTGGTGAGCGTTGGTTTTCCCCGTCTTTTTTCAAGGGCTTCCTTTTCCCGACGCTGCCGCTTCTCTTTTTCCTCCAGCTCCTTAACTATTTCCGCTTCAGGATCAATGTACAGCAGTCCGGTTTCTCCGTCGAGAATTGCCTGTTTGCCCGATAGGTCTCTGGTCAGGAAGGCGCCAAAGGTGATGATTGCCGGAATTCCCATGGTACGAGCGAAGATCGCTGTATGGGAATTGGCCGCTCCTTGGCGTGAAACCAGAGCGAGTATTGTGTTGCGATCAAGCTGGGCGGTTTCGCTGGGAGTAAAATCATCGGCGGCAAGGATCACTGGTTCGTTGAGTCTGCCGAGGTTCTGCCCTTCCCCTGATAGTATGTCTATTAACCTTTTTGAAATATCGTACACGTCGATTGATCGTGCCTTCATATACTCGTCGTCCATATCAGCAAACTCCTGAGCCAGCCGGGAACCTGCGGTATTAACGGCGTATTCAGCGCATACTTTTTCTGTTCTGATGATTTTGATGATGGGATCGCAGTAATCGGCGTCTTGCAGCATCATCCGGTGGATTTCAAAAAGCACGGCGTTTTCTTCCCCGATCTTGTCCATCATCTTTGTCGATAGCTCGTTAAGCTGCTCTGATGCGGTTTGCTGCGCGGCGTTGAAGCGCCTGATCTCCTGCTCCACATCGTTTATGTGCTGTTTTTCAACGGACTGACTTTTCCGCGTCAAAAAATACAGCCGGCCTTTGGCGATTCCGGCGCTTACGCCTTTACCTTGTAGAGTGATCATACGCTTACTCCAAAATGTTCAAGCAGTATGGTTTCCGCTTCGGCGTTCCAAAGCCCCTGATGCTGGGCGCAGCTTTCATGCAGCTTTGCAAAGAGTGGGTTTTGTTCAGCGAGTTTTTGAAAGTCGCTGATAGCCGTGAGAGGCATATTGATATGGGTATAGGTAACAACTTTTCCCGCCCTCAGTTCCGGCAGATTCGCCACTGATTCGGCCACAGCGTCAAGGCCGCAGATATGGGTTACCATCACGGCGGGACGCAGTTTCTTTTGCGATGAAAGTTCCAGCGCTTCTTTAAGGTCGTCGGTGTTTCCGCCGGTGCTTCCTAAAATGTGGGTACTGGTATAATGGCAGTTATACAGATTCATCATGGCGGAAAAGTTTTTATCACTGGGGCCGGCGAAAAAGTTAAGACAGCCGTCAAAAGCCATGAGCTTATCGCCCAGCTCCGCCAGTTCCCGTATGGGGGCGTAGACAAACACATCGTCGTAACCCGCGCCGCCTGTTATGTCCATGAGGAAAGCGTACTGGTCGGTACAGTCGCGGGGGTTTACATAGCGTAGTTCAACGCCCTGGTGTTTGGCCAGTTCTGGGGAGATGAGTTCTTGCGCCCGGCGCAGCCTTCCACTATCCACATCCGTAACGACAATGCGGGAAGGACGCTGACTGCCATAGAGTGGATACTCCACCGCGCCGAGTCCCATAGGCCCAGCCCCGCCGAGTATCAGCACGCTGCCCCCGGGCTTGATACCCATCGCGTGATCGTAGTTTTGTTTGTTGGTATGGTACATTATATGATAGCCGCCTATGATGCAGCTTACCGGTTCGGCCAGAGAAGCATAGAAATAGGCGTCGCCCTCATAGTGGAGGAGGCAGCCGAGTTCCATCACCTCGTGGGGAAAGATGCAGTAGGTGGCGTCGCCGCCGAAGAATTCGTAGGAGTAACCTGGGGAAGCGAGGCTGCCTTTATAGTTGAGCGCCGGCTGTTGGGCGAATTTTTCACCGGCCTTGAATTCGTGCCGCCATTGAGCGCCCACCTTAACAATATCCCCGGCGAACTCGTGGCCGATGATGATGGGGTTTGTGTCAACATTTTGAGGGCAGCGTTTGTGTTTCTTCCCTTGCTTCAACAGTTTATAGGTTGACATACAGATACTGTCGCTCACCACCTTGACGAGAATTTCATCATCTTTTATTTCAGGAAGTTCAAATTCTTCCAGCCTGAGATCATCGGCTCCGTAGAGCCGAACCGCTTTTGTTTTTTGTCTCATGATCATCTCCTTTTTGTTTACGCGATCTTTTCTACGCG
>JAIRMT010000074.1 GCA_031258505.1 Treponema sp. | reverse complement strand
CCGCCAACAGCGCCATTTGTACGGATTTTGTTCCGCCGAAACAGCACTTCCGCGCCGATCCGGTTGATAACCAGACCGGTGAAGTGGAATATGAGCATCACGCTTTGTTATCTTATGCGCTTGAGACAACGCAGAACCTTGTTTCGTTCAAAGATGGGGCTGGAGTCGAGACCGAAGTTAAACAAAAAGTTTGATAAAGGCTCTCTATGGGGAAGATGAAGAGTATTTCAGATTTATTGACTCACCTTACGCGCCGGAAAGAAAAAGATCATCGAATGACGCGAATGAACGCGATGAAATATTCGCGTATATTAGCGTCCCTTCGATGACCAATTCTTACTATTTTTTCTTCCTGCGTAATATGAGTTAGGAACCTACTTCAAATGGACGGGAATAGCATATCCTGAAGCGCTGCGGTTTGCAGAGCCAGTCAGCGGGAACACTTGAATCATCTTCAATGCTTTGTTATGATTGATACTGTGAGCGATGAGGAGGCATTATGGTAGAAGTAATACAGCGTCAGCCCCAGCGCGGACTGACCTTTGATGATGTCTGGACGGCGCAGAAGGAGGCTCGCCTGCAGTTTCAGGAGTTCTTGGAGTCGCAGAAGGAGACTCGCCTGGAGAATGACCTGCAGCTTAATAAGATTAAAGAGATAGTAGAGCAAAACGCTCGGCAAATCAAAGCTCTGAACGAACAGATGGGGCTGCATAGCAGCTTTGGAGAACTGGCGGAACATCTCGTAGCGCCCGGCATTGCTAAAAAGTTTAACAGCTTGGGATACCACTTTGATGAGGTGTCGCCGGGCGGAAAGCAAATTCTCGATGAACAGGGTAAAGTGCTTACTGAAATTGACCTGCTGCTCGAAAATACGCAGTATTCGGTCGTGGTGGAGGTGAAAACGCGACCCAAAAAGACTGACATCGACCACCATCTCAAACGACTGGAAATTTTACGGAAACACATGGACAAGCATAACGACAAGCGGATAGTCATTGGGGCGATAGCCGGGGCAGTGTTTCCCCATCAGGTGCGGGAAGCGGCTATTGAAGCTGGGCTGTATGTGATTGTCCAGTCTGGCGACACGGTGAACATCGAGATACCCAAAGGTTTTACCCCGCGTAAATGGGCATGGCAACACTGATTAAATCCAGAAACCTCGTTTTCAGCGCGTCTTACCATATATGCCAGTGTCCATGCCCCAGTATCGGGCATAGCCTTCAGCGTAAGGGCGCGGATTTTTGAGTCTGGAATAGTCCATTTCGCGCCGCACTACAGGTAATTTCTTCAATAAAGAATCCCCGCCATGAATGGCGGGGTATTGAAGCTTTCTCCTTGAAAGCGTATCGTATGCGGGGGAACAAATCCCCCGCGCCCCTAGTTTTACGCCTCAAGGGGCGGGGTATTAAACCCCACGGTCAGGGCGCTGTCGCGTTTCATGTGAGCGCGTGGATTGAAACAAACAAACAACAAATCGAGATCGAGTTCTGGGTAAACCGGGAAGCGGCTAAGGAGCGCTTTAACACGGGTGAGCGCTTCGGCTTTGGCCTTTTCCTCGACGACGTACTTTGCCTTGCTCTGCTTGGCTGGGTCTTTGGCATCTGGGGCTGGCGTGGTGTTTTTCAGTACAAGCGAGAGAATGGCGGCAAGCTCTTCCATTTCGGCTGGCCCCATGCCAAGCGTTGTTACTGCAGCGGTTCCGATACGCAGACCAGAGGTGTACCACGGGCCATTTGGATCAAAGGGCAGGCTGTTGCGGTTGAGGGTGATGTTACATTCGTGAGCCGCGCTTTCCGCCTGTCGTCCGCTAAGACCGAGACTGCGCGTATTGACGAGGAAGAGGTGGTTATCTGTACCGCCGGTCAGCACCTCAAGCCCGTTTTTGATACAGGCAGCGGCAAAGGCGCGGCTGTTTTCCACGATACGCGCTGCGTATTGCCGGAACTCAGGCGCGCCTGCCTCACGGAAGGCTACGGCTTTGGCGGCAATGACATGGGGTAAGGGCCCGCCCATGGTGAGAGGGCAGCCTTTGTCAAGCGCATCGGCAAACTCCTGCGTGGAAAGCACGAGACCGGCGCGAGGGCCGCGCAGGGTTTTGTGCGTGGTAGTGGTTACCACATGGGCGTGGGGAATCGGGTCTTCGTCGCCCGTAAACACCTTGCCTGCTACAAGTCCCGCGAAGTGCGCCATGTCTACCATGAAAACCGCGCCCACTTTGTCGGCAATCCGCCTCATGCGGGCGAAGTTAATGGCGCGGGGATAGGCTGAATAGCCGCCCAGCAGTATAAGCGGCTTGATTTCCATTGCCAGCCGCTCAATCTCGTCGTAATCAAGCAGGCCAGTCGCGCGAGATACGGTGTAGGTGTAAACATCAAAGAGCCTTGCTGAGATGTTGTAACGATAGCCATGGGTAAGGTGGCCGCCTGAGTAATAATCAAGCCCCAGAAGCCGCTGATTACCCAGCAGGGCGCGTAATTCACCCCACTGGGCGTCCGTGAGCTTGTACAAATTGGTCTCGCCATAGCGGGCAAGCGCCGGAGCTTCGACCCGCGTTGACAGAATCGCCCAGTATGCCAGCATATTGGCGTCCGCGCCGCAGTGGGGCTGGACATTGGCGTATTCCGCGCCAAAGACCTTACGCGCCTCAGATGCGGCAAGGCTCTCAATGGCATCCACGTTTTCGTTACCTGCGTAGAACCGGTGCTTCGGCATACCCTCAGCGTACTTGTCGGTGAGCAGGTTACCCATAGTAAGCTGCACCGCGAGGGAGCAGTAGTTTTCACTCGCAATGAGTTTGACGCGGCGGCGCTGGTTTTCCAGCTCGCGTATGATGGAAACGGCGATTTCAGGCGCGACTTTCGCGGTCTCGCTCAGGTTACACAAATAGGCTAAAAGGCCGGTATTCACGTCAGACGGATTGATTTTCGAAAGATATTCGGTAATGATGTTCATAATTCCGATAGAATAGTTTGATATGCGGTAAGTTTCAATATGTAACGCGTATCTGGCTTTCGGTGTCAGACACCATAACAATACCGGCGAAATTGAGGTATGCTGTATGAAACAAAATATATTGTGGTTCATGTTTATATTCGTACCTTGCTGTTTAAGCAGTTGCGAGTTTGAGAATCCTTTCCTCGAACAGTTGCTTTATACCGTAACGTTTGACGTGGATGGCGGGGAACCGGGAACAAGTACGGCGACATGCCCGCCCGGAGAGAATGTAGCCCTGCCCACCTCTAATCCCACAAAAAAAGACTATGTCTTTGGCGGCTGGTACACG
>JAIRMT010000055.1 GCA_031258505.1 Treponema sp. | reverse complement strand
GACATAACTAAGCCTGAGTAAGATATTGAGGGTTGCCGGACTTGGGTCAGCGATAAGACGATTCTGAAATTTGCGGCTGCGCTTCATGTTGAGGTGTATCAGCTTTTGGTTCCGGGGATGAATTCCGATGTGGAGCGCAGCGGCGTACACAAAGAGGTCTTACTTCAGCTTAAAAGAACTATTGACATGAGATTTGACGAAATTCTGAGATAGCAAAACCGTACAGGCTTACCGTTGAACGTGAAACGACTCAGCGCCCCACCCATAGCGCCGCATATCAACGACATCCTGCTCCGATACCTCTACGCCTTCGGAACGCAGCAGCGCAATCTGCAATTCGCGGCCTCCACCGCGTGGCAGCGCGATATGACCATCCACCTTGATTACACGGTGCCAGGGTAAATGCTCCTTCTGCGACAGCGAGTGCAGTACACGTGCGGTTTGCCGCGCCCCGTTATGAAACCCAGCGGCTAACGCCACGTCGCGGTAGCTCGATACTTTACCAGCCGGGATTGACTGTATCACCTTCACTATACGCTGGGTACTCGATAACTCATTAGCCGCCATTACTCTCCACCAACCACTCGCCTATAGCCATACGCATTTCGGAATGGCATTGCAGGCAAAGCACCGTGAAAATCAAAGGTATCGCCTTCCCCTCAACAAAAACTATTGGGAAGCAAGTTCAGCCAGAGGGATAGGCTTGGGGGAATCATCCTGGCCCTCAACGCGGGCAAGCTCTTCGAGCAGGTCCTTACCCCGGCGAGACAGTTTTACGGGAATTTGCACGATGAGTTTGATATAGAGATCGCCTCGTCTGCCACTGGAAGGCACGCCTTCGTCCCGCACACGGAGTAACTTGCCGTTCTGCACGCCAGCGGGAACCTTAACCTTAATGGTCTTGCCATCCAGTGTCATAACGTGTATCTCCGCCCCAAGCGCAGCCTGACTCACCGAAATCGGCAACGCGCAGTAAAGGTCGGTATTCTGGCGCTCAAAGAACTCGTGCGCCTTCACATGGATAACTACATACAGGTCTCCGGGCTGCCCGCCATTTGCACCCGCGTCTCCTTGTCGGGGGATACGCACCCTGCGTCCATCGTCTACACCTTCTGGTATTGTAACCATGAGTTTTTGCCGTTTTTTCTGTGTGCCTGAACCGCCGCAATCCTTGCAGGGGTGTTCAATGATATGCCCTTCGCCATTACAGGCCGGGCAGGTCGAGGGCATAGAGAAAAAACCCATGCTTTGTCGCACCTGACCTGTGCCGCCGCAGGTATGGCAGACCTTTTTCCCGGAACTACCGGCAGCGCCCGAGCCTTTACAGGAGGGACAGGCTTCATTGTGGGAATACTGCACCTCCACTTTGGTTCCAAACACCGCATCCTTGAACGGTATTTCGATATCGTAGCGCAGATTTGCGCCTTGCCGAGAGCCACCCGACCCACTTGATGAGCGCTGCCCGCCGCCGCTTCCACCAAAGAAAGTATCGAAAATGCTGGAGAAGCCCGAAAAATCACCAAAAATATCCTCAAAGCCCCGGAATGTTTGCGAATAATCATGCTGGCCACCCATACCTTCAACGCCTGCGAAGCCAAACTGGTCATAAGCAGCCTTCTTCTGGTCATCGGACAGCACTTCATAGGCCTCAGTCGCTTCCTTGAATCTCTCTTCCGCTTCTTTATTGCCCGGATTTTTATCCGGGTGATACTGGATAGCAAGTTTTCGGTAGGCTTTCTTTATCTCATCTTTACTGGCGTTCCGCTGAACACCCAGCACTTCATAGTAATCACGCTTTGCCACATTTTTTTCCTTTGTTGTGATTAGTGGTAACGACTAGTGGATAGTGGAGAGCCGAGTCTCTATCCCCTACCCACTAAGCTCTACTCACTACTTATCATCGACCACCTCATAATCTGCGTCTTCGGCGCTTTTGGTATTGGACGCGCTGCCCTGATCGGGACCAGTGGATGGTCCGGCCTGGGGGCCTGCGCCAGCTTGCTGTTGCGCGCCGGATTGCTTGTAGATTTCCTCGGCGATCTTGTAGGAAACCTGCTTTAAGGTCTCAGTTTTATCCTTGATGGTCTGAGTATCGCTGCCTTCCAGCGCCTGCTTGAGCGCGGCAATGGCTTCCTCAGTCTTGGTTTTGTCGTCAGCGCTGACCTTGTCGCCCAAGTCTTTGATGTTCTTCTCAGTGGCATAGATCATCTGTTCAGCCTCGTTGCGAACCTCAGCCTTTTCACGCTCACGCTTGTCTTCCTCAGCGTGCATTTCGGCTTCCTTAACCATGCGCTCAATGTCGTTGTCGGAGAGACCGGAGGAACTTTCAATGCGTATCTTCTGTTCCTTGCCCGTACCCATATCCTTGGCGGAAACGTGGACAATGCCGTTGGCGTCAATATCAAACGTAACCTCAATCTGAGGAATGCCGCGCGGCGCAGGCGGAATGCCTTCGAGGTTGAAGTTCCCCAAGGTGCGGTTCTGGTTCGCCATTTCACGCTCGCCCTGAAGTACATGGATGGTAACAGCGGTCTGGCCATCAGCGGCTGTGGAGAATGTCTGGCTTTTCCGGGTCGGAATTGTCGTGTTGCGAGGGATGAGCTTGGTCATAACGCCGCCCAGGGTTTCAATACCGAGTGAAAGCGGGGTAACGTCGAGCAGGAGCACGTCTTTCACACCGCCGCTTAACACGCCGCCCTGAATGGCCGCGCCAATAGCGACCGCTTCATCGGGATTCACACCCTTGTTCGGCTCCTTTTTGAACAGATCTTTGACAATCTGCTGAACTGCCGGAATACGGGTTGAACCGCCTACGAGGATAACCTCGTCGATCTTGTCTGAGGTGAGACCCGCGTCGTTGAGCGCTTTCTTGCACGGTTCCTTTGAACGCTCAAGCAGATCGCTCACCATCTGCTCGAACTTGGCTCTACTAAGCGTCTTCTGTAAGTGCTTGGGCCCGGAAGCGTCGGCGGTGATGAACGGCAGATTCACCTCAGTAGTCTGCATGGCGGAAAGCTCAATCTTGGCTTTTTCAGCAGCCTCGCGGAGGCGTTGTAGGGCCATGCGATCCTGACCAAGGTCAATTCCCGTATCCCGCCTGAACTCAGTGATAAGCCATTCCATAATACGCTGGTCAAAGTCGTCACCGCCGAGGTGGGTGTCGCCATTGGTAGACTTGACCTCAAAGACGCCGTCGCCCAGTTCCAGAATGGAAATGTCGAAGGTTCCGCCTCCCAGGTCATAGACCGCGACAGTCATATCTTTCTTCTGCTCTTTCTTGTTAAGCCCAAACGCCAGAGCAGCGGCGGTCGGCTCATTGATGATGCGCTTAACATCAAGCCCCGCAATCTTGCCCGCGTCTTTCGTAGCCTGCCGTTGAGCGTCGTTAAAGTATGCCGGCACAGTGATAACTGCCTCGCTGACGGTCTCGCCCAGATAATCCTCAGCGGTCTTCTTCATCTTTTGAAGAACAAAAGCGGAAATCTCCTGCGGGGAATACTTTTTCCCATCAATGTCAACACGAACATCGTTTCCCTGCTCAACTACATGGTAGGGAACCCGCGCCATCTCGTTGTTTACTTCGGAATAACGGCGACCCATAAATCGTTTAATGGAAAAGATCGTGTTTTCCGGGTTCGTGATACGCTGGTTCTTGGCGGGCTGTCCTACCACGCGCTCACCTTTACTGGTAAAACCAACGATTGAGGGGGTTGTGCGTCCTCCCTCGGAGTTCTGAATGACAATAGGCTCGCCGCCTTCAAGCACAGATACGCAAGAGTTTGTGGTTCCCAGGTCAATACCGATTATTTTACTCATTTTTTATAACTCCTTATTATTATTGTTATGACTAAAACATACTTAAATTAGCTGACAGCGGGTAGTAAATAGCTCCGCTTTTTATGCATCCGCTGTTCCTTCAGGCATGAGTACCTTGACCTTAGCGCTTCGAATCACACGGTCTTTGAGGGTATAGCCCTTAACAAAGTCTTCCTGCACCACTGGTTCATCAATGTCGGTGGATTTCTCCATCATGATCGCCTCGTGCCGGTTAGGGTCAAACGGTACGCCTGCCGAGTCAAAGCGTTTGAGTCCCCACTTGTTCTCTAGCTGGGAGCTAAGGCGTTTCTCGATCATGTCCACGCCCTTGTAAAAGCTCTCAAAGTCTTTTGATGTTTCAGCTGATTTGATGGCCCGGTCAAAGTCATCAATGATTTCGATAATATCGAGAAGCAGGGCTTGATTGGCGAAGTCAATAGCGTCCTGTTTCTCCCGATTCATGCGCTTGCGGAAATTCTCGAACTCCGCAGCCTTACGCAGAAACTGATCGTTGGCCTGCGCGAGTTGCGCTTCAAGGTCTGTTAAGCGTTCGTCGGGACGCTGTTCTTCTGCCACCACTTCTCCATCTTGAGGAACGTCGGCTTGAGCCGCGTCCGGCGCTTTCACGTTTGGCTCATCTTCAGGAGCGATTTCTTCTTTAATATCTGACATGATTCCATCCCTTTGTATTTATTTATGTTTGTTATGGTAAAGAACATACTTATCCGACTATATAAAGGTCAAGTAAACGCGGCGCAGGAAGTTCGGGTTTAATGTGCCAGATCGAGTCATCTTGCTCAACGCAGTGGTATTTGATATTATTTCGCGTTATGGAGATTACGCATGAAAAATTTTTATGTTTATAAAAAATCAATTCCCCTTTCTTTTATCTGGGTTATGGCTACAGCACTCCTGTGTGGCGTTTTTATCCTTGTGCTAGTCCCCGGCGCTGAGGCGCAGGGTCGTGAGGCTAGGGGAACGACTACAACTCAATACATCAGTCAGTATACCTCAATTATTCAGGACGTGTTTGACTTTATCCAGCGGCATTATGTGGATGAAGTGGAAGCTCAAACCCTTTATGAGGGGGCTATGTCAGGTATGTTTGAGGCCCTGGGCGATCCGTATTCGAGTTTCCTGACGGAGCAGGATATGATCGACCTCAGCGATACCACACAGGGCAGTTTCGGCGGTGTGGGCTTGTATATTTCACCTTCAGATGAACAAGCTGACGGAAAAACGTATATAGAAGTAGCTTCCCCGATAGAGGACACGCCGGGCTGGCGCGCCGGGATTAACCCAGGCGATCTCATCATCAAGATAAACGACGAGTCCACCGATGTACTCACGATGGACGAGGTGCTGGCGCGACTGCGCGGCACGCCCGGACAAAGCGTTGATCTCGTTATCCGCCGCGGTGAAAAACTTGAGTTTCCGGTTAGCCTGACGCGGGCTATCATCGAAGTTCCCACCACAAAATATGCCATGATCGGGGACGACATTGGGTATCTCAAACTGCTCACCTTTACACCGCATACGTTGGAACGTTCAAAAAACGCGATTGCCGAGTTTAAGAGTCATAATTACAAGGCATTTATCCTTGACCTGCGTAATAACTATGGCGGGCTTCTGAATTCAGCGGTTGATATCAGCGATCTCTTCCTCGAAGGCGGGGTTGTGGTCAGCACCAAGTCCCGATTGCCCCAGGAAAACCGTGTGTTCAGCGCCCGAAGAGCCACAGAAGTTCCACTCACCATGCCGCTTATCGTGCTGATTAACCGAGGCTCGGCGTCAGCGTCGGAAATCGTGGCTGGCGCGCTTAAGGACCGGGGACGCGCTTACCTTGTGGGCGAAAAGTCCTTTGGCAAAGGCTCGGTGCAGCAGGTTTATCCATTGAACAACACGCCTACCGGCTTTAAGATCACAGTCGCCCGTTACTATACGCCCAGCGATGTCAACATCGACAAGATCGGGATTCCACCGGATCAAGAAGTGCTATTCCCGGAATTCACCGACGATGATGCAGAGGCTTTGAACTCCCTTATCACGGCACACCGGATACCAGACTTTATCAAGGAGAATCCCCAGGCCAGTGGGAACGATATAGCGGCTTTGGCGAAAGAACTCAATCGTGAGTATAAGCTCGACGAATCCCTGCTCCGTCGGCTCATCAGAAACGAGCAGAACCGGACGAGTGTCGCGCCAGTCTATGACCTTGAATACGATGTACAGCTTCAAGAAGCCGTGAACATTCTCCGCTCAGGTAACTATAATACGCTGATGCAAAGCACAAAAACCTTGAAGACGCTTCAGGAAGAGGCCGCGAAGGAAGAAGAGTTCGCTCAGGCTTCATGAAACAGTTTATCCTGCAATCCTCGCCTGATGAATCAGGGATAGTCCGTTTGTCCGGCGCGGACTATCACTATTTGGCGCGGGTGCGGCGCTTCACGATAGGAACGGTTTTTAACGCGCTGCTGCCCAATGGGGAAACAGCGCGGATACGAGTGCGGGCTGTTAATGGGGACTGGCTTGAGGGTGAGCGCGTCGCGGATGCGGGACCCGCGCTTATGCCAGAGGCTATTCCGCTGATAAGCCTGTTTCAGGCATTGCCCAAAGGCGCGAAGATGGACCTTATCGTAAGGCAGGCTGTTGAGTGCGGGGTCGCGGAGATCGTTCCCTTTACTTCCGCGTATTCAGTTCCAAAAATAGCCGATGATAAAGACAGGATAGCGCGTTGGGAACGGATCGTTAGAGAGGCCCGCCAGCAAAGCGGTTCCAGTGTCGCTACTGTGGTTCACGCGCCGCTCAGTTTTGACGGACTTTTGCAGCATTGGACTGTCATGCAAGAACAGCACGGCGATGGGGTGAAAGGCGTCATGCTTCACCCGTTTGCGGCACAAGCTGCGCGTGTGGCACAAGCTGCGCGTGTGGCACACGCGATGCCGGTGAGTTTTCACGCCTGCCTTGAGCAGAGCGATACCAGTAAGCCTATCGCGTTGGCGGTTGGGCCGGAGGGAGGCTTTTCCCCTAGTGAAGCGGCGCGGTTTACCGAGGCGGGTTTTACCGCTCTTACTCTGGGAAATACGATACTGCGGACTGAAACTGCCGTCGTATATGCCGTCGCGGCAATACGTATCATACTTTTGGAGCGAACATCATGGATACTGAACAGTTCCGCGAAACAGTAACACCGTTACGGGAACGGATAAATTTCTTGAATGTTCCGGTGGATATTGTGCCGGAAGAGGGATTACCTCTTGTTATTAACGAACTTGTGCAGTCCAAAGAAGCAAAGAACATCGTCCTTCTTTCGCTATGGGACCTTCTGCGGGCGCGGGGAAACGGGGAATACCGCTCATACATTATGAACGCCGCCCTGGTGATTCCCATCTCACAAAGCCTGGTTAGTGGGGCGCGCTTTCTTACCGGTAAAAAACTTATACGCCACATGCCTTTTAACTTCATTATCAAGCTGCTCATCATCCTTGAGGAGCGGGAATTGTCTGTGTATCTTCTGGGCGGTAAGCTCAAAGTGCTTAAGAAGACCGAAAACAACGTGCGCTCAACCTTTCCCCGTCTGCATGTTGTGGGTCGTTATGAGGGCGGTTTTAAGAAACAGGATGCGGGCTTTATCATTAAGGCGATCAAAAAGGCAGCGCCATCGCTGCTTCTAGTAGGGAAAGGGGTTCGCGGGGAAGAGCAATGGATAGCGCGGCATACCACCGAGTTAAACAATGGGCTGCGCCTGTGGTGCAGTGATATCTACGACGTTTTCACGAAGAAAAGGTGGCATCCGTCCGACTTTGCTTTTAACCACAACTTGGACTGGATAGGAATCTGTTTCCAGAAACCGCTCCGTTTTTTCAGGTTCTTCCCCTATCTCTACTATAAAGTCCTGCTGCTTGGCTATTGGCTGTTTAAACGCGAGAAGCCGACTCGATAGCGTCGTCTTTTAGCGCCGCTTTAGCGCAAGCCGCGCTGTTTTAGAAAAAAGGTCGCCCATGTATGCGGCCTCCCGCTCGGTTAAACTCGCGCGGGCAAAGATATCCCGTAAAAACCGTTCCTGCTTCTCCCGGCCTGGCCGTTTATAAAACCCCAGCAAAGCTAGGGAATCACTGATCCGCTGTACAAGCTGCTCAAGCCCGGCCCGTTCCAGCGGAACCCATTCCCCTGTTACCCCAGTACAATCGCCCAGAGCGCGAAAGAGCGCGTAGGCATATATCTGTACAGCATGAGAAAGGTTTAACGAAGGGAAAGCAGCGTTAGCTGGAATGTGAGAGGCAAAGTTACATAAGGCAAGTTCCGCATCTTCAAGGCCAGTGCGCTCATTACCAAAGATGAGCGCAGACTTGCCGGCGCGTTCTCGGAGGAACAGCGCTAGTTCTTCCGGCGGCAGAGTAACGGACTTACGCCGGCTTCCCCGCCGTCGAGTTGTACCGACAACGAGCGAGCAGTCCGCGATAGCCTCCGCCAGCGTGTCTGACACCTGCGCCGCCTCCCACACGTCAGCCGCGTGAATCGCCCGCGCCTTGACCACGCCCTCGTCGAGTGAGGCTGGCGAGACAAGCCGAAGCGAACCAAGCCCCGCGTTTTTCATGGCGCGGCACACAGCGCCCACATTCCCCGACTCTTCTGGCCGGCAAAGCACGATCACGATGTCCGCAAGACGCATCACTCAAGCCCCTTATGGGAGTAATCGTCGTACTGTTTACTGTTTGTTTGTTGCAATCCACGCGCCCACCCCTTTCTCACAATGGGCTTGAATCCCCCGACCCGAGAGGCTGAACTTTTTTACTGAAGTATTCAATTTTGTGGGTTACTTTTTGCAGATGTTTCTGCATCTCCAGTATTTGGGCTTCCACATTTTTTTTGTGTTCCCGCAACAGTTCGCAGCGCTGTTGCAGAGTCGTATCCCCCTCAATGCTCAGTTCAACGAAGTTCTTGATCTGCTTAATGGACATACCCGTATTCTTGAGACAGCAGATCAAGCCGAGCCATTCAAGGTCATTCTCCGAGTAACGGCGTATACCGCTCCTGCTCCGTGCCACATTTGGCAGGAGACCTTCATTTTCATAGTAACGCAGGACATGCGGGGGCAAGTTCGTTTTTTCCGAAACCTGTTTGATTGAATACGACAAGTTTGTCTCCTTACTCAAGAAGAATAGCAAAGAAAAAAGTGCTTGACAATCCTTAGTCCCCGCGCTCTTAAAGGCGGAAGATTCTCGGCTACCTCTAATGAAAAACTCCTTGCCTCCTGCCTTAGAGACACTCTAAGCCTTCCCTTAGAGATGCTCTAAGCCATAGCTTAGAGACGCTCTAAGCCATAGCTTAGAGATGCTCTAAGCCCTGCTTCCACGAACCGGCTGATTTCTATGCGTTTATCCTGACTACGGGATAGACAGAAGCGCGGGGCCGGCATATTCTTTATACATGGCAGCGATTGATAACATCACTATTTATGATATTGCGCAGGAGGCTGGAGTTTCTCCAGCCACAGTATCGCGAGTTCTTACGAAAAAGGCGCGAGTGAGCGACGGAAAACGCATGGCAGTTGAGGCTCTAATTCAGAAGTACAAGTTTCAGCCAAACGTGCAGGCGCGGAGCCTCAGCGATATGCACACCAGGGCGCTTGGACTCATGGTTGCCGACATCTGCAATCCCTACTATGCGACGCTGGTTGTTGAGTGTGAAAAAGCCGCGAACAAGCGCGGCTATACGATCCTGCTCTGTAATATCCTGAATAACAAGGAGCTTGAGAACGCTAATCTCGAAAAGCTCTATGCACAGCGGGTTGACGCGATCATTCAGATGGGTTGCGGAACTGACGATCTGGTCTCTGATCCAGATTATGTAAGTCATGTGAGCCGGATCAGCCGGAAGATACCCTTCATCACAACCGGAAAACTGGATGGAATTGATTGCTATTGCCTGAATATCAACCAAGCAGAGGCCATGCGGCTCGTGTTTGAGTACCTTGTTGCTTATGGTCATCGGGAAATCGCCCTGATCGGCGGTACAAAACGGGATCGGTCAAGCTATCAGCGCTGGCAGCAGTACATCTATCTCATGGACATTAACCACTTGCCTTTCCATGAAGAGTATGTACAGGAAAGCGGTTTTACTGTTGATGATGGTTACGATAGCCTGCAGCGCCTTTTGCATAGCGGCCGCCTGCCCACTGCGGTTATTGCGCGTAATGACTACTGCGCGGTCGGCGCTTTACGCGCTGCGCACGAACACGGCATCTCCATACCTGAAGACCTGTCCCTCATCAGCTTTGACAACACCTTTCTCTCAGAAATCGTTACGCCCCGTCTCACTTCCATTGATTATAACTATGCGGCGTTTGGCAGCGCTCTGGTTGAGCTTGCCATAAGCCTCGCGGAAACCGGCAATGCCCCGAAAAACAGCCTCATAGACCCCTTGCTCATCGCGCGCGACTCCTGTGCGCCTTCTATTCGCTCGTGATAGTATTAAACATAAGGCTATGAATAAATTTATAGCGGCTTTCAAGGCTAATAGAACGTATACGACGCGAGACTATGAGCGTGTAGAGGAGGCGCTTGCCCTGCTTAAGGACTGGCCTGTGCCTGACCTTTTCCATACGTTGGGAACAGCGTCGATTTTGCTCGACCTTGATCTTGACGCGGACGCTGTCATTGCCGCGCTCTTACTGGATACGCCCCTATCAACTGTGCGGCAATGGTTTGGCGCTCAAGTTGCCATGCTGGTGGAGGGCGTAACCCGAATCGCGGCATTACCCGCAAAGAACCGTACTCTGCATGAGGCTGAAAACATACGCAAGATGCTTTTCGCCATGGCGCGAGACATACGGGTTATCTTTATCAAACTGGCTGCAACGCTTTCGGAACTGCGGAATCTGGATCACCTGCCAGAACAACAGCGCAAGGACTGCGCCCAAGCCTGCCTCGACATCTACGCCCCGCTTGCCGACCGTCTCGGCATTGCCTGGATCAAGGACGAACTCGAAGACCTGGCGCTCAAACAGCTTAACCACGACGCCTATCAGCAGATTAAGGAAATCGTAGCGCGGAAGAAAAACGCGCGCGAAGCCTTTCTGGACGCAACTCGAACCTTGGTCATGCAGGAGGCGGATAAACTCGGTCTAAAGATTGAGGTGAAAACCCGCGCAAAGCATTTCTACTCAATCTATCAAAAGATGCGGAAGCGCAATAAAAGCGCGGATGAACTCTTTGACCTTTTTGGCCTGCGTATTCTCTGTAACAGCGTTGAATCCTGTTATACCCTGCTGGGGCTTGTACACCGGCTATGGAAGCCCATTGAGGGGCGGTTCAAAGACTATATCGCCATGCCCAAGTCAAATGGGTATCAGAGCCTGCATACTACGGTTATGACGGTTGACGCTGACGGCAGCCTGCTTGAGATTCAGATTCGTACCGGAGAGATGCACCATGTTGCCGAGAACGGCATTGCCAGCCACTGGCTTTACAAGAAAGGCTCGACCCATGAAATCGTGCGCCCGGTAGACATTTCGATCATCAACAAACTGCGGGAGTGGCGGCAGGAGGAAGGCGCTGATAAGCTGAGTTCCGCCTCGTTCCTTGACGCTATCAAGCGTGAGTTTTTGAAAGACTCGATCTATGTCTTCACCCCCCAAGGCAAGGTGATTGAGTTACCTGACGGTGCGACTGCGATTGATTTTGCCTATAGTATTCATTCGGCGATAGGCGAGCGCTGCATTGGCGCAAAGGCCGATGGCGCGATCATCCCCTTGAGCCAGAAACTGCGGAACACCCAGATTGTAGAGATACTCACATCGCCAAGCGCCCACCCGCACCTCAACTGGCTCTCGTTTGTAAAGACCTCTAGGGCGCGAAGCAAGATACGCGCCTGGGTACAGCAGAACGATTCCGCGTTCACAACGCCGGCAGTGGAAGCTGCTGAACAAAGGCCGGTGAATAAAACGCCGTCCTTGAAGATGGCGCCCAAGCCCCTGCACTTAGTAGCGACGTCTCGGCAGGCCAATCAGTTTTTGCGCGTTAAAGTGCAGGATGAAAAGAATATGCTGGTTCATTTTGCCCGCTGCTGCAACCCGATGAATGGCGATCCCATTGTCGGCTATGTATCGCGTGGACGCGGTATCATTATTCACCAGCAGAACTGCTCTAACCTTGCTAACATCAGTGACTTTGAAGAACGAAAGCTGGCGGTTGAGTGGGAGGGAACGACGCTGATACGGCGTTTCCGCATTGAGGCGCGTTTTGCGCCCGACCTTTTTTCCGAAATCGAAGGCGCGATTCGCAAGCAGCAGGGCTATCTGCTTGACGGGCGTCTTGAGGAAGACACGGCAAAGCGACTGAGCGGCGTGTTCACGCTCCAGTTTGAGTCGCTGGACAATTTACGCAAGGCGGTTAAGAACATCCACGCCATTCCGTCGGTTTTGTTCATTCAGGGCCTTTGAATGGTATTGGAGACCAGCCAAACTGGGCATAATCATCAGCGGCATGCTCAAAATCAGATTTTGCCATGAAGTCGTGAAAGCTGGATGTTGCTAAACCGCCATTCGCAATAGCAGAAGCAAGCAGCAATGCTATGGTAAATATCCCATACGTTTGATACTGATAGGTATGCGCTTCCTCATGTTTACCCAAGTTGACATAGGCGGCGCGATTATAGCGGGATACGGTGCTATTTACATTCCATCTTCGTATGTCCCCGCCAGCATGAATGATCGAATTGCCAAAGGTAATCGAACCATTGAGATTGAAGCCGGTAGTAAAGGTAATCGCGTTATTTTCTATGGAAATTCTACCGCCATGTCCAGTAATAAGGCTTGCTCCGCTTAATATAGCCCCTGTTACAACACCAAACGCGGTCATTGGAGCAGCCCATATTTTACCTATTATGTCTCTGGCACTATTTTTCACGAATCTACACCTCATGCTTTACCGTTAGATAAAGATAGCTTAGTACATGATCTTGTCCCTGTGCTATACGGAGAAGCAGAAACCTTGTACGTTCCTGTAGTTTATCAATCGTGTAGATGTTCTTCCCTTAAAAGTGTCTGACGCTGTTTGCTTTAAGCTATGCCGAAGAATAGCCACGGCATAACGATCCGAGGTATAGCTACTACATCCAAACGGCCGCGCGCGTCGTGGTATAAGCCGCAAAACTCCCAATCCTCCGCCTTCGCAGCCAGTTTCGCCTCCACCGGACGCTCATCAATATACTTAATACTATCCCAAAACTGGGACACGTTCCTGATGATCTTCGAGAAAAAGCGTTCTCCCCACAAATGCCCTTTCGTATTATGTTCTTTGTTCCAGTATTTCGCAAAGTTCCCTTTGATCCACTGCATGATTCTGGAGATAGACTGTCCCGACGCCGGCTTGATGATGAGATGGATATAGTTATCCGTGATACAGAAGTTCAGAAGTTCAAAAGAATACTTCTGTTGCGCCTTTTTGACGAAGACTAAGAACTTAGTCTTCATCTCAGGCGACTGCAGGTCCGCAGCCCCGCGGTTAATTTCGGAGCTAACGTCATAGATTACGTTGTCTTCGCGTTCTCTTGGCTTTCTCATATCTATAATAAGGGATGAGGATTGTAGAATGCTTTGTGGGTGTCTGAGAATTTTAATACTTTTTGTCTCTGGCACTTTTGTTGGCATACCGGGCATACCTCATGTGTCTGGCACTTGTCTCTGGCACTTTTGTCGGCATACTGGTGTGAAACGATGTTTAACATATCTTTCAAGCTATTCGATAATAGAAGTATGCGCGGATTTTTCTGTTTCATACTTATTGGTCTGTTTTCCTCTCTGTACGGGCTTGACCTACCCACGCGGTACATACCCGACGATTCTTCGTTGCGGATGGCGTTGCGGGATACCTGGTTCACCGAAGCGCCGGAGCGAGTCTTGGGCAGGCCGTACTTCTATTACCGCCTGCCCAACGCCGACCGTATACAGGTGCGAGCTGAGTCCGGAAGGGACGAGTTCATGGTTATTCTGGCGCGGGAACTCAACGGCGCCTACCCGGGCTGGGCGCAGGGCTCATGGATACTGACTCGGAGGCGGGATACCGGCGAGGTGAGCCGGATTCGGGTCTTCCTGCGAAGCGATCCACAGGCTTACGTCCAGTTCCGGCCTCTTGATAAGGACCGCTCGGTTATGGATGTGGTACTTTACGACGCTTATGTTGTGCGCTCATTGTCTCTGCCCTATTCAATTGAGCGGCTCATGGTGGTTCCGCTTGAAGAGGTGTTTTCTATTGCCGGAAATAAGTTCCCCCGCCATTACTTCGATCCTAATCCTGCTGAATACCGTGATATGCAGGCTATGATCAACAAGATACAGGAGGTTCTTCCCCTACTTAGTTACCGCGACGATGGGGCTATTGATGAAAATGGGCGCTATGTGTTTATTGAAACGCTTGAACCACAGAGCGGAGAGTTCGGGCTTAATTGTTCTGGCTTTACCAAGTGGGTCATTGACGGCATACTGCGTCCTTATACCGGTACAACCTTACCGATTCCCCCCTTGAAAACAGCTTTTGGCGAGCGCGGTTCCTCGTTTACTAAACTTTATGAGGAGATTTATGACCTGTTTTTCGGTCTTGACTGGGGCCGGCATCTGGCTTCTATCGCGGGTATGGTTCTGCGTACGCCAGATTCTGGCAATATCGAGGAGATTGAGGTGCGTACTGCGCCCTTTGCCTCGCTTATCGAGCGAACCCGTAACGGAACCACGATTCGCTCCTATCCTGACTACCAGCTTAACGTAGGTTTTCAGTCTGAGGGTATTCATGCGCTCCTCTACACCCTTGCCATTGACGAACCGGGAAATCTTTACATCGCTACGATAAGCCGCGAGATGGCAAATGCACAGCATCTCCGTCAATACTTTCACCTTGCGGTACTCCTACCGTACTTCACTGAGGCGGGCGAGTTTCAGATTACGGTCTTTGAGAGCGCGGCTGAAACTTCGTTTGCCAATTTTAAGACACGGTATCCGAAGCAGTTCATCAACCTGCTTCGTGTTCCGGTAGAAGCCCGCTTCGAACCGTTTCAGGCTAACTTGCCCTGATGTGATACACGCGCTATTCTTGATAAACAAACATATTCTAGGAGTAGCGCGTGAAAAATTTCATTGACAAAGACTTCCTGCTTAACACAGCAACGGCTCAACGGCTTTACCATGAGGCAGCCGCAGAGGAGCCGATCTTCGATTATCACTGTCATCTTAACCCCAAGGAAATCGCCGATGATTGCCGTTTCTCTGACCTCGCTGCAGTCTGGCTTGGCGGAGATCACTACAAATGGCGGGCATTGCGGGCAAATGGCATTGACGAGCGTTTCATCACTGGTAACGCCGAACCCTACGAGAAATTCCTCGCCTGGGCTAAAACAGTTCCCCGCCTCATCGGGAATCCTCTCTATCACTGGACTCACCTTGAGTTACAGCGCTTTTTTGACATTTATGAACCGCTTAACAGTGAAAGCGCTCCAGCTATCTGGAAAGCTGCGAATGAGAAACTGGCGCAAGACCCTGAGCTTTCTGTGTATGGCATTTTTAAGCGCTTCAAGGTTTACGCCCTGGGAACCACCGACGATCCCGTAGACAGCCTCGAATGGCACAGCCAGCTTGCTGCGAGTAAGGCTGCGCCTGCCAAAATCCTGCCGTCGTTCCGTCCTGATGCGGCAGTGGCTATCGACAAGGCAGGTTTTGCTGAATACATAGCGACGCTTGCTAATGCAGCAGGCAAAACTATCACTAATCTGGATGAACTCCTCGACGCGCTCCGTTCCCGCCTTGACTTGTTTGACAAAAACGGCTGTCGCGCTGCTGATCACGGGCTGGAATCTCTGCCCTTTGCTCTGGCTAGTAACGGCACGACAGGCTCGCTCTGGGAAAAGGAAGTGGACGAAACGTTCAAAAAGGCGCTTGCCGGCCAGACTTCTGACCCGCGTTCCCTTGACTCCTACCAAACCTTTTTACTGCGCTTCTTTGGCGAGGAATATCACCGGCGCAGCTGGGTCATGCAGCTTCACCTTTCAGCCCTGCGCAGCCCCAATACACGGATGCTCAAGGCGCTTGGCCCGAACACAGGCTATGACGCCGTGCATGATCATCCAGTTGCGGCAAATCTAGCCCGCTTTCTGGACCTTTTGGAAGCCCAGGGAACCTTACCCAAGACCATACTCTACAGCCTCAACACCAAAGACTTTTACCCCTTGGCAAGCATCATGGGTTCGTTTCAGGGCGAGGGCATACCGGGCAAGATGCAGCTTGGTTCGGCGTGGTGGTTTCTCGATCACCGCGACGGCATGGAAGACCAGATGAAGATACTTGCCAGCGTGGGCCTTTTGTCCCGCTTTGTGGGTATGCTCACTGACTCGCGCAGCTTCCTTTCCTATCCGCGCCACGAGTATTTCCGCCGCATTCTCTGCAATCTGATTGGTAACTGGGCTGAGGAAGGAGAGATACCCAACGACTTTGCCTTGTTAAGCGGCATGGCGCGCGATATTTCGTTCAGAAACGCCCAGCGCTACTTTGAGGGCTGAAGCCCAACACTACTTCGAGGGCAGAGCTAAAAAACCTCAGCCCTGCCTTCGCGCATAAACACCCCGCAAACTCGCCCATTTGCCCCCAGAAAAAAACGCGACTCTCTGTAAAACAGAGAGTCGCTTCCGCGACACGAGGGACTCGAACCCCCTACCTACTGCTTAGAAGGCAGTTGCTCTATCCTGATGAGCTAGTGTCGCTTAGATTCGCGCGTCAGTTTCTTTTACCCTATCTTTACCCAAATGTAAAGAGCCTTTCAAGCTGATTTCTAAGAAGGGGGAGCGCCGTTGAGGAAGAATCGCGCCCACACTCCCAATGTTGCGCCGTTATCTCCGCTGCTCCCCCTCGCTCCAAACCCGCTTCGCGTGTTTTCCGCTACCCCCACTCTTTTTCCCGCCCGCGTGCCAGAGACACAAGTGCCAGAGACCCTGAGTGCCACACACCAACCCAAGTGCCACAGAGACACAAGTGCCAGAGACGCACCAGCCTGAGGGACAGAGACATATCAGCCTGAGGGACAGAGACATATCAGCCTGAGGGACAGAGACATATCAGCCCAAGTGCCACACACCAGCTCACGTGTCTGCCACACACCAGCTCACGTGTGAGACTCACACCAGCTCACGTGTGAGACTCATACCAGCTCACGTGTGAGACTCACACCAGCTCACGTGTGAGACTCACACTAGACCATGTGTGAGACTCACACCAGCTCACGTGTGAGACTCACACTAGACCATGTGTGAGACTCACACTAGACCATGTGTGAGACACACACTAGCTCACGCGCACTCAGGAGCGGCGAGTCCGGCTGGGGGAAAAACACTTATACGCTGGGAGGTGCTGGCTGGGGAATAACCAGGGGAAATTCATAGATAATCGTGCGGGGCTCGTTGAGCAGATGTTGGGCGTTGGAAAAACGGGTTATAATCTTCAAGCTATACGAGCCGGCGGGAAGCGAGGGGACGCGGAATACCAGCTTCTTGGGAAGGTTCTCCGTGAGTTTGCGGGTAACGCGCGTTTCCGCGCCGTTTGCGTCCACGAAAAAGACGCCTAACTCAGCATCGTCTTCCGGCAGTATCTTGATTTTGTCGCCGCTGACAATAATATCCTCGTCAGGGGTTATCGTACCGTCGGTCTTGCCTGTGGTAACGTCCGTTACAAGCCCGATGAACGCGCCAGAGTCCTTCTCGCCAAGCACTTCAACGCCGACCGTCTCAAGTACAGCCCGCAATTCCGCGCTGGGAGACACGTCAATGCCGAGCTTGTGGGTACGCGGGTCAAACGCGTGGGACACGCCGATCCAGTTTCCGCTTACCCGCGGGGCAATACGCACGCACCCGTCTTGAACTGCGGTTCCCTGGGCGATGGCGTCGCGCACGATTTCGTCCCGACCCGCGAGGATGCTCTGGATGGTTTCGAGCCGCAGCTCAGAACGCCCTGCAACGATGCGCGCCGCAATGTCGTCGTTACGCAAGGTTTCTCCGATAGTGGAGACTTCAGCGGTGAAGTCGTTTTCCACGTCTTTGGTGAGCAGGTTTCGCTTAAGCCAAACCTTCCACGATGATTTCTTTGCCATAAGAAGCTCCTTATCGTCCGCTGCTGTGTTGAAGCGCAGGCGGACTTATGATTTGAAAGTATACTGCCCAGCCCTCTGCTGCGCAAGCCTGCTATTCCCAGCCGCCCGCTCTGC
The DNA here is from genome assembly GCA_031258505.1 of Treponema sp. Lineage (GTDB taxonomy): Bacteria > Spirochaetota > Spirochaetia > Treponematales > Breznakiellaceae > JAIRMT01. The sequence continues at coordinate 9,916 of JAIRMT010000055.1, read as the reverse complement.
CATCTATACGGCTGTCCATGTCGACATTGGGACCTGCGGCGCTGTTGCGCGCTTTAGTTTTAGAGCCGTCGTAGACATATACCACTTTTCCTTCATTTGCTGCCTGGTTAATAGCGTCAATGGTACTCATACCGCGCTTGGTAAACGTGCCACCCGCTACATACACGCCGCCGCCGCTGCCGTTGCGGGCAGTATTCCCGCTTATGGTTCCCCCTTCCATCGTAAACGTAGCAGTGCTAGCCACATACACGCCGCCGCCGGAGCCGGGGCGGGCAGTATTCCCGCTTATGATTCCCCCTTCCATCGTAAACGTGCCGCCCGCCACATACACGCCGCTCGCTTTAGCTCTTCGTACTGTTGAACCGTTTTTCATAACAAGCGTCCCGCCGCTTACAGATACAAGCGACGCCGTTTTACCATTGCCATCAAGTGTAGCCCCGCTGTCCAGCACAAGGCTTATGCCTTGCGGTACGGTAAACAGCGCTTTCCCGCCGTTGTTTGAGATGGTACGCGCGATTCCATCCCCTTTGATAGTAATGGTTTTAGAGGCGTTTTCGGTAAAGCTGACAGGAGCAGCGCTAAAGTCGCCCTTTAGGGTAATGGTATACGCGCCGCCTGCGTTGTCGTTGTTAATGGCGCTTATTGCCTGTGCAAAAGAAGAGGCGCTGTTTACGGTATGGCTGCGCCTTTCCTGTTCCGCTGCGAGCCTTTCCTCCTGTCCGGTCAGTTTCAATGCAAGTTTTTCCATCACCCTTATACCGTCATTGAGATTCTGATAATCCACGCTTTCCCCGCCTTCCTGTGCGCCTGTCTCAAGGTTGATGATCGCCGCATTAAACATATTGTCATTCCCCAGTTTTCGCGCTGTTACGGACAGCACAAGACGCGGATTATCCCCCATGCTTATATGCGGCAGGTACTCATCAGCCACGTCTCCGCCGAACTGGTTGTTGTACTCCTCCTGCACCTTTTCAAGGCTCTTAGTGCGCGGATAGACCGCATACTTCCCGCTTTGCACAAGGTACATGGCAAGCGCCTGCGCCATGATGTCCGCCTCGCTGTTATCATAGCTGCCCAACCACTGCACAGGCGGAACTGCAAGCAGGGGCAGCTTCGAGCTGTCCGCTATCAGCGCATTAACTATGTTGCGCGCCATGTTCGGCAGCTTGCCCCTTATCTCCTCAATAGTCCCGTAAGTCTGTAAGTCTCCCGCAATCTGGCGCAGGTCTTCAACGTGAAGTATGGAGATAATAAGGAGGTTTTCATTGCCAAGCCTTGTAATAGCGCCGGCAAGCACGTATTTTGCGCCCAGCTGCTTACCAAGCGCAGCGCTTGTGTCCGGGTCTGTCATGCTGGATGTCATCTGAAAGCCCTGTTCATTACGAATAGCAATGTTGATGCTGGTGCGCGGAATGAGCGTAAACGCGGAGTTAAGGTCTTTGTTAAAGGAAAAGAGTTCCGCTATGGTTTCGCCCTGTTCCGCCTCTTGCGCGCCTGTGAAGGGAAGTATAGCAAGCGTAGACTCAGAGCGGCGCGCATAGACAGCCTGAAGTTGCTCCGCTCTCTCTTTAGCCGCTTGTTCTTCCATTGCCTTTGTTGAAGCAGATGACGTACAGGCTGCTGGTACGAGCGCCGCTATAAGTATGAGCGGCATACAGACTGCGCGGGCGCTGAAAAGCGCCTTACTGGAATGGGCGTTTTGTGTTTTCGTCTCAAGAATACGCATATTTTCTCTCCTTATAATAGTAGTATAGGCTCTGGAACCGCCGCGCAGCCTGCGTTTAAGCCAAACCTTGCCCGATGATTTCTTTGCCGCATACATCCTTCTTTAAGCGTTTTTACTATTTCACTATATACCCTTTATCAATACTTTTCTACATTCCAGCCGGGTTTTACGCTTTTTGGACGCGGTCAGCGGCGAGGCGCGACAGGGGGAGCGCCGTTGAGGAAGCTGTGCGCCCATACTCCCAATACTGCACCGCTATTTCCGCTGCTCCCCCTCGCTTCAAACCCGCTTCGCGTGTTTTCCGCTACTCCCACTCTTTTTTCCCCAGCCCCTGCGCCGCTCCTCCGCTCGTGTATCCGCCGCGCACCAGCACCAGTGCCACACACACCAGCATCAGTGCCACACACACGCACGAGTGCCACACACCAGCTAAGTGTCAGACACCCGTCGGCTCATGAGGGACAGAGACAGAGACCATGAGGGACAGAGACAGAGGCTCATGGGGGACAGAGACACACACCGAGTAACATTAGCTAGTGTCATTCTTGAGTGTCAGACACCCGCCGGCTCAGGGGGACAGAGACACACCGGCTCAGAGGGACAGAGATACAAAGGCTTATGAGGGACAGACACACGTCAGCTCAGGGGACAGAGACACGTTAGCTCAGGGGGACAGAGATACAAAGGCTTATGGGGGACAGACACCCACCAACTCGCGTGCCAGCCTTAAGGAAAGAGAGAAAAAGAAAGTGTTGCCGGTTTTGCTAATGGGCGCGGACTAAAAGATAGGACGAATGACGCGGAAGCCGAGGTCGTGATAGTGGGCGGATGGGTCTCCATAGCTGCGGTAGGTGGTGCGGAGCTGATCCGCGCTGCTGTTCCAGCTTCCGCCCCGCGTTACCCGGTATGAGCCGCGCTGGGCGCCTTTGGGATCGCTCTGTTCAACGGAAGGGTAGGCGCCGTACCAGTCCCAGCACCACTCCCAAACATTGCCGCTCATGTCATACAAGCCTAAGCTGTTGGGGCTTTTAGTGCCTACCTGCCGGATATGCTTTTCGCTGTTATTGATATACCAGCCCAAGACGCCGACGCTGTTGCCGCCGGCGTAAGAGAAGGCCAGTGAATCCCGGTTTCCGCCTCGCGCCGCGTATTCCCACTCAGCCTCTGTCGGGAGACGATAGCCATTGGCAGTGAAGTTGCAGGTGATGTTGTCGATGCTCCCGCTGTAGGCTGGGGTCAGACCTTCCTTCAGGCTCAATTTGTTGCAGTATTCCACCGCGTCATACCAGCTTACGTTCTCAACTGGAAGTGTGTCCCCAAACACCCCGCTTGGATTGGTTCCGATGATAGCCCGGTATTCCCCTTGGGTAACTTCGGTTTTCCCCATGAAGAAGCTGTTGATATAGACCGTATACACAGGGCTTTCATCAGCTTCACCAATCGTACTGCCCATTCTGAACGAACCGCCCGCGACCCGTACCATATTCGCGGGAACAGAATCATCTTCCCGCTCAGAACGAATGCCGGTGAGCTGGAATGAAAGCTCTGGCATGAGATGCAGGCCATCGGTAATGGTGCGGTATTCAACATCGCTCCCCACAAGCAAAGCTGCTGTCTCAATGTTGAGTATCTGGGCGAGAAACAGGTTTACATTTTCTCCTAGTCGTATAACGTTTCCGGCAAGTACATACTGGGCGTTCACTACCTTACCAATAGCTCTGACACTATTGATGTCCGCCAGACCAGCCTTGACACTGAACTGGGCGAGCTGCTCAGGCTGGGTTTCAGTTAAAGCGCTTGTAATCGCGGTTGTCCTGGGCAGGAGCATATAGCGTCCGGTGTTGGCAAGCTCCACGGCGAGTAACTGGGCAAGCACTTCGGCATCCTGAGCGCTGACATCTGGTGGTACTGAAAAAGGGAGTATTGCAAGTCCGGGCATTTTACTGGCATCAATCCGCGTGGCCTCTACCATACGCTTGGTAATATCCGGCAAAAGGTTCCGCAGTTCCCCAATTTCCGAAAACTCACGGTAAGCGCCGGAAACTTGTCTGAAGTTATCGACCTGCACAATGTTGATAATGACCAGGTTCCGTTCCCCCAGCTTCCGTATATGGCCGGTTATCACGAAATCAGCGTCCAGCTCCTTACCGATGGCGGAGATGGTATCGCTGTCAGTCAGCCCTGAAGTCTGGAAACGTTGGCCGCTTACGAGGCTGTTTATGGAACTGGTTCTGGGAACGACCGTGAATGCGGTCTGGATTTCACGGTCGTTTGAGAGCAGGAGCGCGATGTTTTCGCCATTGTTTCCACTCATTCCAGTAAACGGCAGCACGGCGATTCTGGGAAGGCTGATATTGTTTTGCGCGTGGTCTTCAACGACGTTTGTTAAGCTCGGTGTTTTAGCAGGACTTTGTTCTACTGGAGCGTCGCTATTTGCCGGTTTTTGCGTCTGGGTTACTGGCGCAACAGCTACTGTCGCCGGCTGTACGGTTTGCGGGGGTGCGGCCTCTGTTTGACTGACCGGCGCTTGCTCGGCTGCTGCTTGCGGAGGTGCGGGCTGTGCGGTTTGCAATGGCGCAGTCTGCTGCTTTGCAGCCTCCGGCTGGTCTCCCTGCTGCTGTTCAACCACAGCCGGCGCGGGTATGGGTTCAGGCGCTGTCCGAGCCTCGCTTGAATGGGAACATGAAGCCCATAACAAGCAAAGGCAGATCAATCCTATCTTTCTCACCTTTGAATTATCGACAGATAGGCTGGAACAGGAAAGCTCACCCTCATTGACAATCAGAACATAATAATATCGGATAAAAGGACTTATTTACTCATGTTACGCAGGAAGAAAAAACGGTAAGAATTGGTCATCGAATGGACGCTAATATACGCGAATATGTCATTTCTCTCAAGAAGATTCGCGTTCATTCGCGTCATTCGATGATCTTTTTCTTTCCGGCGCGTAAGGTGAGGTATAAGCCCACATACCTTAGGAAGCATAAAAGGTTTCTATGCGTTTATCCTGTCTTGCGCTCAAAGAGGCTGTTATTTTTTCCCATGATGAAGTATACTTTTATTACTAAACTAAAAAGGGGTGTTTTATAACCATGATTTTTAACCCTGAATACGAGTCTATGGACGAGGCGACGCGGAAGAAGCTCCAGCTTGCCCGGCTGAAGAATCTTGTGGAAACGCTCTATGAGGCGGTTCCGTTCTATCGGCGACGGATTGATGAGAAGGGCTTGAAGCCTAGCGACATTCATTCCCTTGAGGACATTGCTCTTTTGCCCTTCACCACAAAGGATGACCTACGCGAGACGTTCCCTTATGGTCTGCTGGCCTGTCCCCAAGCGGAGATTGAAGAGATTCACATGTCGTCCGGCACGACTGGGGTGCCGGTGGTGGACGCCTATACCAATAAGGACCTTGAAATCTGGGGCGAGGCGATGGCGCGAACCCTTGCGGGCGCGGGCGGCTCCCGTAACGACACAGTGCAGAACTGTTACGGCTACGGTCTTTTCACGGGCGGGCTTGGCGCGCACTATGGGGCAAAGAAGCTGGGGGCAAACGTGATCCCCATGTCCGCCGGAAACACGGAGCGTCAGCTTATGGTAATGCAGTCGTTTGGTTCAACCATTCTCACCTGTACTCCGTCTTACGCGCTCTTCATGGCTGAGGAAGCTGAGGAAGCGGGCATTGATCTGAAAAAGCTTCCTATAAAGAAAGGCTGTTTTGGAGCGGAGCCGTGGAGTGAGAATATGCGCCATGAGATCGAGGAACGTTACGGCATGAACGCCTATGACATCTATGGACTCACCGAGATCATTGGTCCCGGCGTGGCGTTTGAGTGCGAGGCCAAAAACGGCTTGCATATCAACGAAGACCTTTTTTACCCGGAAGTCATTGATCCAGAAACCGGCAAGCCGCTTCCTGATGGCGAAAAAGGCGAACTCGTCTTCACCACGCTTACCAAAGAAGGCACGCCGCTTCTCCGCTACCGGACGCGGGACGTTACCTTTTTGCGGCGCGACCAGTGTTCCTGCGGCAGAACAACAGTACGCATGAACCGGCTCTTTGGCCGTACCGACGATATGCTTATCATTCGGGGCGTCAATGTGTTCCCCAGCCAGATTGAGCAGGCGCTTATCGAGATTGAGGGTACTGATCCGCACTACCTCATCATCGTGAATCGCGGGCCAACTCATCTTGACGAGGTTGAGCTGCAGGTTGAGGTGAAGAAGGAAGTTTTCAGCGATGAAACCCGCAACCTTGAGGAACTGCGGCGCAAGATCGAGAATGTGATGAAGTCAAAGCTCATGATCGGGGTAAGAGTTAAACTCGTTGAACCCAAGACCATTGAGCGGTCTATGGGTAAATCCAAGCGGGTAATTGATAACCGCAAGATATAGGGGGGAAACATGGCGATACAGCAGATATCGGTATTTCTGGAGAACAACGCGGGGCGGCTTGGCGAAGTTACGCGGGTTTTGGCAAACGCTGGGGTGAATATGCGCGCCATCAGTATTGCGGATACGGCTGATTTTGGCATTTTGCGGCTCATTGTCAACGATAATGACAAAGCAATCAAAGCTCTGAGTGGCGCAGGCTTTACCTCCCGGGAAACAAGCGTGGCGGCTGTTGAGATCGAGGACTTGCCGGGCAGTCTTGCGCAGGTGCTGGAGTTGTTCCAAAAGGCAAAGGTAAACATCGAATACCTCTACGCCTCGCTTGAGGGCAGGGCGGGGAAGGCAGTGGTGTTCTTTAAACTTGCGGATCATGAAAAGGGCCTTGAGATTCTCCGGGAAAATGGTCTTTCAACGATTGATTCGTTCTAGTAGCAAAGGGGGTAAACATGAAAATCTTAATGGCAGCAAGTGAGGCGGTTCCTTTTGCCAAGACTGGCGGTCTGGCTGACGTGGTTTCCGCGCTGTCTCTTGCGCTGGCGAAGTTCGGGCATGATGTCCGAATCGCGCTTCCCCGTTACTACAGCATTGATCGCGGGCAACTTACCCAGATCGAAGGTCCTTTGGGAGTGCCGATGGGGGGGCGGGAAGAGTGGAGCGCAGTATATACCACTGAACTTCCGGGTTCAATTAAGAAAAACCCTGTTCAGGTGTACTTCATTGATCATGAGCAGTTTTTTGGCCGTGATGGTATCTACGGTGTTCCGTGGGAGCCGGATTTTCTGGATAACCCCCGTCGCTTCACGTTTCTTTCCCGCGCCGTGTTCCAGCTTTGCCGGAAACTCAACTGGTATCCCGATATACTCCACGCGCATGACTGGCCGACGGCCCTTGTGCCGGTTTTTCTGAAGTACCGGGAAAAAGGCGAGAGCTTTGTCAACACGGTTTCAGCGCTCACGATCCATAATCTGGGGTATCAGGGCATCTATAACAAGGACAATTTTTTCTACACCAACCTCGGCTGGGATGTGTTCTACAACGCGGGCTTTGATGACTGGAACATGATGAACCTACTCAAGGCTGGTCTGAACAGCGCGGACAAAATCAACACGGTGTCTCCCAACTATGCGCGGGAGACTCAGACCCAGACCCATGGTTTTCGCCTTGATGAAGTGCTTCGTTACCGGAGCGCGGACTACGTGGGCATTCTCAACGGTATAGATACCGAAGTTTGGAATCCGCAGAGCGACACGTTTATCCCCGCGAACTACAGCGCTGGGGACATGAGCGGCAAGGCAAAGGTGAAAGCAGCTTTGCAGAAGGAATTCGGCCTTCCTGTTGAACCGGACGTTCCTCTACTTGGTATGGTAACGCGGCTTACTGAACAGAAGGGCGTGGGTGAAGTTTTTGGGCCTGCTTATGGTTCGGCTTGGTCTATCTGCCGTGATATGCGTATCCAGTTCGTGCTTCTTGGTTCTGGCGAAGCATGGTGCGAGAACGAAATCAAGAGCCTTTCGTCTCGTCTGCCGAACTTTAAGGCGCAGATTGGCTATTCGGAGAAGATTAGCCACCTCATTGAGGCGGGGAGCGACTTTTTCCTCATGCCGAGCCGCTACGAACCGAGCGGCTTGAATCAGATGTACTCACTCACGTATGGGACTTTGCCTATTGTGCGGAACACTGGCGGGCTTGCGGATACAGTGGAGAACTTCAATCAGGAGACTGGCGCCGGCACTGGCTTTATGTTCGACGACCTCACCCCCTCAGCCATCTATAACACGGTTGGCTGGGCGGTCTGGGCTTACTACAACAAGCGTTCCCAGATTGAGGCAATGCGTCTTAGGGGGATGAAGCAGAATTTCTCGTGGGAAAGCTCTGCGCATCAATACATAGCCATGTACGAAAAGGCGCTCGACAAAGGCGCTTTGCGCCAGTGAGAGGATGTCTGGCTCAATAACAAGCTAAAGGCCGTGAGAACTTGGTTAGTCTCACGGCCTTCTGTTTTAGACGTTAAGCTGTGCGCTTGATTACGGAGTTACACCGCCAATGATGGTTAGGCGGCCATCGGTGTAGGGAATAAGCGGCCAGCCTTGATCCTTTATGTACTGAATACTTTCAGTTATGACAAAACTGAGCAAGAGGGATGCATTCACGTACTCAATGGTTTTAGACTTAATATCATAGCCATCGCCGCCGCCAAAGAGATAATCATTGGTAACGTAGGTGTAGATACGCTCTGGATTCACCGGTGCGCCGCCGATGGTGAGGTTCACAAGCTGGCCTGTCCCGCTTGTGTAGTCAATGGTATAACGTACATCTTCGGAGGCCTGGGCAAAACCGCCGGCTCCCTGGGGAATTGAGGCGATATGCTCAAAGAGCTTAATCACGTCAGAGCCTTTCATGGTTCCCTTAAAGAGGTAGTTTTCAAATGGCAGGATCGTGAGAATCTGTTCCTGAGTAATGGGGCCAGCCGGAAGCGCTGCACGGATGTTACCGCCATTATGGAAAGCAAAGTCAACGTGCTGATTATAGGCGATGCGGAAGTACCATGCGCTGGCGTCAGCGATGGCGTTACCCAGGGACGTTTCCTGATAGCGGGGAAGCCAGTTTCCAAATTCAAATGTGCCTTCGGCCTGACCGATTACGACCTTGAGAGAGGCGTTTGCCTGCTCAATGTAAGAGGCGAGCATTGCCATAATATCCGGGTCCTGGCCAATGAGCTGGACTGGCTTCCATTCAAATTTGACGAGCTTCTTGTTTTGTATAGACAGTTTTCCCTCTCCGAGATACTTTCCAAACTCATTGGCGGTAACGATATAGGTATCACCGGCCTTGAGCGGGGTCTCGAACAGAGAATGGGAATGTCCATCCACAATGATATCAATGCCGGGGACTGCGGCTGCCAAATCCAGCGAAGTAACATGATCCGGCGCTTCTTTCACGTCGCCAATGTGAGTAAGGCCGATAACAATATCAACCTGTTCCTGATTCCGCAGGATATCCACCATTTCCTTTGCCGCGTCAATTTCGTTGATGAAGATCAGGCTCCGGTCAGGACTGGCTATGGTCAGGGTGCGAAGCGTGGTAATACCGAAAATTCCTACCTTGAACCCATCGTATTCCTTGACAAGGTACGGATCGCTCAGGTACTGCCCGTCTGCGGTCTTAATATTCGAGGTGATAATAGGGAATTCGACGAGCTGGCCTTGTCTGAGAAGTTTGTCCATACTGCCGTCAAATTCATGGTTTCCCAATATACCTGCATCATACTTCATCATGTTGTAGGCTCGGAGGTCAGGTTCCGCGGCAAACATATTGGAAAGAGCGCTGCCAGTGTTGACGTCGCCCGCATCCAATAGGAGAACATGGGAATTGGTGTTTCTGACGATGTTGATGTACGAGGCTCGTGTGGCAAGCCCGCCCAGCCCACCTGTCGGCAGTATGGCGCCGTGGTGATCATTAGTATGGAGCAAGACCAGTTCATAGATTGGGCTTGCTTGAACGACCGGCGCTGGTTTTTCTGGAACCGAGGTTAGAGCTGGAGTCGGGGTCGCCACTGGAGCTGGCGGCGGCGGTTGGAGTGCCTGCCATCGTTGTTGCTGAAGTTCGTCAATCTCCGCCTCGGACATCGGCATAGCAAACAGGGGTAAACTTACCAAGCACAGCAAAACCGCGGCTGATAATAACAAAGTAATACGCTTCATATTGAAGAATCCTCCCTATAAAAAAAATCACGAAGGCTTTTAAGCCTTCGTGATTATAATACATTTGGTTGTTATTTTACAATGCGGGGATTAGC
>JAIRMT010000016.1 GCA_031258505.1 Treponema sp. | reverse complement strand
AGAACTAGACGCTCCACATATAACCATAACGCCATGTATCGCTGGTTCTTTCGATGATTCCCACAAAGCTGTTGTCCTGTCTGAACACGGCGAGGGTGTCTCCGTTTAGGTTTGCGTTAAACCCTTCAAGGCGCTTGCCCTGAGTCATGTTGCGGGCGGTTTCGTCGTTCACGGTCAGAACTGGTATCTTGAGCGCGGCAAAGACCCGCGTATCAATGGGTCTGATCGCGGCTTGAAGCGACGCAGGCTCATCATCAACAAGCGCGTCTGATAAGCAAAAGCCCGCAATCGCGGTGCGGGTGAGCGAAACAAGGTGGCCGCGCGAAGCAGCGGCAAGCGCGATGTCTCGCGCCAGAGAGCGGATATACGTTCCGCTTGAGCAATGAACACGGATATGAGCCAAAGGCGGCTCATACTCAAGCAGTTCCAGCGCGTAAATTGATACTGGACGCTTTCGCATGGATACGGTCTCGCCGCTGCGGGCCAGCGCTGAAGCGCGTTTCCCGTCAATATGCAGGGCTGAATACACGGGCGGTTCCTGAAGTATGTCGCCGCGAAACGCGGGTAACGCGGCTTCAAGCTGTTCCCGCGTGGGAAGCTCGGCTGCGGCGACAGGAGCGCCTTCCGGGTCTAAGGTGTCAGTCTCAAGACCAAGCCGAATGATTCCCTCATACCACTTGTCGCAGCCGGAAAACCAAGGGGTCAGCTTCACCGCCCGTCCCAACAGCGCCACGAGCAGTCCCTGGGCGAATTTGTCCAAAGTGCCGGTGTGCCCCACCTTGCCGGTAGAAAAGGCGCGTTTCACTCTGTTTAGCGAAGTGAATGAGGTAAGACCAGCTGGTTTGTTCAGGAGGAGCAGGCCGGCAACTTCAATGGGTTTCGTCATCGTTGGTCTGGGCTTTGTCTGGTTCCGGCGAGGCCGACTCGTTGTGTTTCAGTCCTTCGAGTTGAAGCTCGTTGAGCTTATGGATTATGTCAAAACCTTCTTTCAAACTGCTATCAGCGTGGAAACGGAGACGAGGCGTCTGCCGTATACGCATGACAGCGGCGAGTTGCGCCTGAATGAAGCCGGCTGCGCTTTGCAGGCCCATGACTCCATGTTCAATGTTGGCTTCGGAGCGGAAACTCGAAACATACACCTCAGCCCAGACCAAGTCCCGCGATACGCTCACCCGTGTAATTGAAAGAAACGGGTTTACCCGCGGGTCCTTGATTCTGCCTTCCACAATAAGGGCGCCTATCTTTTCCTGAATAAGACGCCCTATTCGTTCTGTTCGATATTCAGCCATGTTTTCTTGATCCTAACTCAGTTTCCGCGCCACTTCCACTATCTCAAAGACTTCGAACTGATCACCTATCTGGATGTCGGAGAAATCTTCAAGACCCATGCCGCACTCGTAGCCAGCGGCAACTTCACGCACGTCGTCTTTGAACCGGCGCAAGGAGGAAATCTTGCCACTATGAATCACCAGATGGTCGCGGATAAGGTTGACGCTGGCGCTTCGTTTCACGGTTCCAGTCAGCACATAACAGCCGGCAATGGTACCCACCTTGGGTACGTTGAACGTATTCCGTACCTCCACTGTGGCGATAAGCTCTTCCTTAGTGTCTGGGGTGAGCATACCTTCCATGGCAAGCTGGATTTCCTCAACTGCCTTGTAGATGATGTTATATTTACGGATGTCCACCTTTTCCTGATCCGCGAGGAGTTTGGCCTTGGGGATTGGGCGCACGTTGAAGCCCACGATGATAGCGTTGGACGCGATGGCCAGCTCCACGTCGCCTTCGTTGATTGCACCCGGGAGAGCCTGAATCACGTTGAGCCGCACTTCCTTGTTAGACAGCTTCTCAAGGCTTGAGCGGAGCGCTTCGGCGGAACCTTGCACGTCGGCCTTGATGATAACCTTGAGTTCCTTCATTTCGCTTTCCCGAATGGTCTGATATACCGTATCGAGCGTGATCTTCTTGATATGCTTTGCATCCTCAAAGCGCTTGAGTTCCTGCCGTTTGGCGGAAATACTCCGCGCTATCTTCTCGTCCTCCACGACCTGCATAGGATCGCCGGCGTTGGGAATACCTTCCTCAAAACCGATTACCTCAATGGGCATGGCTGGTGTGGCTTCCTTAACCCACTCGCCCTTATCGTTAAAGAGCGCCCGTACTCTGCCAGGCCAGATGCCAGCTACAAAAGAATCGCCTATATGCAAGGTGCCTTTCTCAATCATGACTGTGGCAACCGTACCACGACCGTGATCAATGCGCGATTCAAGTACCTTGCCCTCAGCCTTTCGCTCATAATCAGCCTTGAGGTCAAGGACTTCAGCCTGCAAAAGTATTGATTCGATAAGTTTGTCTATGCCCTGCTTCTTTAAGGCGGAAATTTCCACGAACAAGGTCTGACCGCCCCATTCTTCCGGCTGTAAGCCCAGGTCTGAAAGCTGGCTTTTAACCTTGTCGGGGTTGGCCTCTGCTTTGTCGATCTTGTTTACCGCAACAATGATGGGTACATTGGCTTCTCTGGCGTGGTTGATAGCCTCAATGGTCTGGGGCATAACCCCATCATCAGCCGCAACTACAAGTACCACAATGTCCGTTACCTGCGCTCCACGCGCCCGCATACGGGTAAATGCCTCATGCCCAGGTGTATCAAGGAAGGATATCCTGCCGTGGGTCGTGTCTACCATATATGCGCCAATATGCTGGGTGATGCCGCCAAACTCACCAGCAACCACGTTGGCGCTTCGGATCGCGTCTAGGAGCTTTGTCTTACCGTGGTCAACGTGTCCCATAACCGTAACCACTGGCGGTCGCGGAAACGTAGTCCCTGGGTTATCAGCAGCGGTTTCGATAAGCGTTTCGTCGTAGAGGCTGATGATTCGCACGTCAGCCCCGAACTCTGCCGCCAGCAGCGTCGCGGTATCAGCGTCAATCTGCTGGTTAATCGTAACCATCATGCCGAGACGCATGAGCTTCTGGATGAGGTCAGATGCTTTGAGGTTCATCTTGCGGGCCAGATCAGAGACTGAAACCACTTCCATTATGTCAATGGATTTTGGCACTGGATTAGCGATGTGCGTGATCTTCTTTTTGGTCTGGAGAAGTTTTTCCTCCATTTCCTTTTCTTTTTCCCTACGGGTATAAACGGGCTTCTTTGCCTTAAACGTTTTTTTCGCTGGGGTTTTTCCATCTGTCAACGACGACGTCTGTGGGGCTGTCCCACTGCTTCGTTGTCCCACCGATGGTCTGCCGCCTATGGGCCGCGGACCGCTGAAGTTACCCGGTCTGCCCCCCGAAGCGCCCCCAGGTCTGGGACCAGCAGGCCGTGGCGCGCTGCCACGATCCTGCCCTGACCAGCGGCCGCCACTGCTCTGCTGCCCCGCGCGGTTATCGCCACCGCGCTCATCACGTCGGCCAACCGGACGGCCTCCGACTCTGCCCATCGCTGAAGGCGGACGCTGTGGAAATGGCGAAGGCGATGAATGAGCGCCGCTACTGCTGCGAGACGCGCTGTTGTCCACTGGCGGACGCGGGCCTACGAACTTACCGCCAACCCTGCCCACCGCCACTTGAGGACGTCGTGTCAGAGGAAACGAGGTAACGCCGGGCTTGGTCCCTACTGGCTGTCCCGCTTCAGGCGGCTTTGTCTCTGTTTGTTGAGTCGTGGGCTTTGCCACAGCCGGTTTCTTAGCGGGCTGTTCCCCGTCGCCGGACGATGGTCCAGCGGACGCCTGTTCTTTCTGCCGGACTCCGGTATTACGTCGCTCGGTCGGCGCCGGTGTTCCGCCGCGCTCTTCAAGCGGCTTAACCGCTGTAGGCTCCCCGCCAGTGGTTGAAGCGCCATGTTTAACCACAACCTTGGGCTGAGCTTTTCTGGCAGGCTTCTTTTTCACCACGATTACCTTGCGGCGCTCGCTGTGATCTTGAGCGCCGCTTCCTGACGAAGCGCCGCTTTCAGAAGGGTTGACCTCATGCTCACTTTGGGCACGCTTAATGAGTTCCGCCTTGGGACGAGAATCCGTCACTTTCTGGGTGCTTTCTTTTTCCTCAGCCATGTTCCACCTTTATCTTACCTTATAACTTTCAAGACGCGCGCCGCTACCGGCTCATTCGTCTTCGAATTCAAAGCTCAATCCGACACCGCAATTCGGACAATTTGTCATGTCCAGCGTTATCTTCGCGCCACATTCAGGGCACTCATATTCCTCAACCTCTTCGTTTTCAGCGCTACCGGAAACGGCCACTTCCAGTTCAGCCGCGTTCTCATCAGCTTCGGTTTTAGCACTACCAACATTCCCGCTCTCTTCATTATCATCGGACACGCTTTCGTCTTCCTCTTCTTCCACAAGCACAACGTACTCATCAATGAGCTTACGCAGGGTATCAAGCTGTTCCGCATTGATATTCGGTAAGTTCTTCATACCTTCTTCTGAAAGCTCAAGGAAGTCCTGAATAAAGTCCGTACCGTTTTCCAACAGGGCGTTAACAACAGCCTGATCCACACCAGGCAGTTCAGAGATACGGGAAAGCTCCCCGTAGTTGTCGGTTTCGCCAAACAAGGCCGAGACAGCGCGCCGCGATTCAGTGGCAACGTCCATCTCCGCGAACTGAGCGTCGGTCTTCACGTCGATATTCCAGTCCACAAGCCGGTTGGCAAGCCGCACATTCAGACCCTGCTTGCCAATGGCAAGGGAAAGCTGGGAATCGCTCACCACTGCCAAAGCCTGATGTTTACTCTCATCAAGGATGATTACATCCCGTACCTCAGCGGGAGAAAGCGCGTTTTTGATAAAACGCCTTGGATCCGGATCATACTTGAGAACATCGATCTTTTCACCCTCAAGCTCCTTGATAACCGTCTGAATTCGTCCACCCTTTGGCCCAACACAAGCGCCCACCGGGTCTACTTCCTCGCGGTTAGAATATACCGCAAGCTTGGTTCGATACCCAGGTTCACGTACGATCTTATGAATCTCCACTGTCTTATCATAAATTTCCGGCACCTCCTGCTCGAACAACCCCCGCACAAAATCCGTATGGGTTCGTGAAAGCACCACCTGGCAACTGGACTGCGTCTTGTTCACCTCTGTGATAAGCGCCTTGATCCGATCATTCGTATGGTAACTTTCACGCGGCGACTGGTACTTTCGGGGCAGTATCCCTTCCATTTTACCCAGGTCCACATAGATAGTCCCGTTTCGTTCCCTCTGGTAATAGCCGATGATAAGCTCACCAACCTTATCACGATATTCGGAATAGAGGCTATCCTTCTGTATCTCTCGCAGGGACTGGCGGGCGGTTTGCTTGCCAATCTGCACGGAAATCCGGTCAAACTCTTTTTTGGGATCAATCTCGATCAGAATCTCATCTCCCACTTCCGCGTCAGGATTGAGTTCCCGCGCTTCCATAATGTCTAACTCCCATAAAGGATCAACGCCGTCCTCTTCGCCATTAACAATTTTCTTCTTCGCGTGAATCGAAACTTCCCGCTCATCATTGAATCGGACAATCGCGTTCTCCACACCTCCATAGCGGCGTTTATAAGCCGCGAGAAGGGTTTCTTCGATAGTCCGCAGGATGAGATCCTCCGGCATATTCCGGTCATGCATGAGCTGGAGGATTACTTCCGACATATTGATTGCCACGAACTTACACCTCCCAATCCAACTTCGCCTTAGCGATAACACTATAGGGTATATCACTGGCTTTTCCATCGGCGCTTAACACTAGACGCTTTTCGTCAGCATCAACAAGAACGCCACGCGACCATTCGGAAATATCGGTCCTATAACACTTCACCCAGCGCCCCTTGTAATACGCAAATTCAGAAGCATCCTTTATAGTGCGATCAATACCGGGCGACGAGACCTCTACAAAGAGTTCCGCCTCAGGAAAGGCCAGTTCCAGACGGGGTAACATCGCGCGATGCGCCCGCGAGCAATCTTCAAGCCCCACACTTCCTGCTTTATAAACCGTAGCCCTAACCTGCACGCTCCCCTTGTGCCGAGACACGGACAGCTCAATGAGGGATAAGCCCAGTCCGCGCGTTACCGCTTCAACCGAGTCAAACAAGGGGTCCACTTCTCTTGGAGTAAATCGCATACACTTCCTTTTTAGTGATAATAGAAAAGGGTCGCCGAACGACCCTTTGTTGCTTCAATGAATCTCCGACTGTCGCTCGAACCTTATCCGAAACCACTCAACATTGTCAAGGCCTTTCAAGACAAATCAGCAATTCAAAGTATCACCTGTCAGGCTCATCTCCCCAGACAAAAAGGATAAAAGCCTCCCCGTGTTCATGGAGAAACCGGCAAAAGGCGTACTTCAGCGCCGTATAGAAATTGTCCCGCCGCCCGGCGCGTATACGGACCTTAAGCATATAAGAGACGCTATTAACTTACGCTTAAGAGATGCTCTTAACTACGCTTAAGAGACCATCTGAACTACGCTTAAGAGACGCTCTTAACTACGCTTAAGAGGACATCTATCTCATGTTACGCAGGAAGAAAAAGTGGTAAGATTTTGTCATCGAATGGACGCTAAGATACGCGAATATTTCTTTTCTCTAAAGAAGATTCGCGTTCATTCGCGTCATTCGATGATCTTTTTCTTTCCGGCGCGTAAGGTGAGATCCTAACAGGGGGCGCATAATGGATATACGGACTGGTTATCCCTTTCGGGGAAAAGCCCTGAAGGAACTTCGCGGCTTTCTCGCCCAGAACGGACTTGCCTATGATGAGCGGATCACCTACTCCCTCTGTCTTATCGAAAACGACGAGATAGTAGCGAGCGGTTCTCTGGACGGCGGTATCCTCAAGTGTATTGCCGTGTCTCGGGACGTTCAAGAAAGGGGGCTTGCCGCCCGGATTGTAAGCGGACTTATTGACGAAGCAGCCCGGAACAGCGTCTTTCACCTGTTTCTTTTTACCAAGCCAGAAAACGAAGCCTTATTCAGCGGCCTGAGTTTTTACACCATAACAAAAACCAATGACGCTCTGTTGATGGAAAACAAGAAAAACGGCGTTGCCGCTTTTGTGGCCGCCCTTGAAAAGCCGGACGTTTTACGCGGTTTACGCGGTTTACGCGGTCTACCCGGCGCGGATACGGGCATGACAACGGGCGCTATTGTGATGAACTGCAATCCCTTTACCTTGGGGCATCAGTATTTGGCGGAGCGGGCTGCCGCTGAATGTGGCTGTTTGCATATTTTTGTGGTTTCCGAAGAAAAAAGCGTCTTTCCCGCAGAGCATAGGCTGCGCCTTGCCAGAGCCGGAACCGCCCATATAAAGAACGCGCTGGTTCATCCTTCTGGTCCCTATCTTATTTCCGCAGCCACTTTCCCGGATTATTTCATCAAGGACCGGATCAGGGCGGAACAGATAAACGCCCTGCTGGATCTCAAAATCTTCGCGGAATGTTTTGCCAGCCCACTGGGAATCACCCGGCGTTTTGTGGGAGAAGAACCCATGGACCCGATAACTGGGGCGTATAACCGGCAAATGAAGGAATCCCTTCCTTCATGGGGGATCGAAGTACGGGAGATACAACGCCTTGAACAGGAGGGAACGCCGGTAAGCGCCAGCCGGGTCCGGGAATTGCTGACCCAAGGCAGGTTGCAGGAGGCTGGAAAACTGGTCCCTCTCACAACCTGGGAGTATTTGCGGAAGCGGTACGGAGGCGAGATATGAGCAAAGACCCCTTTCAAAATTGTTCCAAAGTTACCTTGCAAGAGGTTCTTGATTTCCGGGAGGACCGGAAAAAGAGGCAGGAGGAACTCCTCGCCCGGTTTTGCTCCAGCGCGGGAAACAGCGAAGCCTTGGGTCAGGCTACTCTGGTTTCCCTCTCCCTCAATATTCCAGGGGAATACAAACACTTCCCCTGGGCGCTTCGAACCTTTCGTGAAGAGATGGATTTTTTCCCCCACCTTTTGCGGAGCGAAGGCATAGCCGTGCTTCATGAGGAGCGAATTGAAGAAAAGTGCGGCTATACTGGTCTTATGGTTGCTGGGGAAACTGGGGAGCGCCTTAAACATCTGGGAACTTGGACCGAAGAACGCCATGATCTGGGGCGGCTCTTTGATATTGATGTTTTTAATGGACAGGGAGAAAAAATTTCCCGGCAGGATGGCGGCGGTCACGGAAGGGCCTGTCTCATCTGCGGCGGAGACCCCTTCTGCTGCGCCAGAAGTCATGCCCACTCCCGCGAAGAACTGACCCGGGCAGTCTTAAGCATCATGGGAGGCTTTTTCAGGAAAACACTGGAGGAAAGGATTCAGGAGGCGGCTTTCAAAGCTCTGCTCTACGAGGCAGCGGTAAGCCCCAAACCGGGGCTGGTAGACCGCTTTCACAACGGAGCCCACGGGGACATGGATTTCTTTTCCTTTATCAATTCCACTGCTGCGATAGTTCCCTTCTTCGCGGATTGTGCTGCTGCGGGTTTTGATTACCGGGAAAAGGCGGATGATGATGGGGGCTTAGTTTTGTTTGAATCCCTTCGTCAAGGGGGCAGGATCGCTGAAGAGCGGATGCGGGAAGCCTCGGGAGCCAACACTCACCGGGGGATGATTTTTTCACTGGGAGTAATAAGCGCCGCCTATGGTTTCTTGTTTTATGACCATGAACAGCCGCCAGCGGACGCGCTTTTCAGCCTATGCCAAAGTATGACGCGGAACCTCGAAGCTGATTTTGTCGGTACACGTCCGGTTCTTTCCCACGGGGAAGCGATCTACCGTTCACAGGGCATAGCCGGCATACGGGGAGAAGCAGCCCGAGGTTTCCCCAGTGTCAGGGATTATTCCCTTCCTCAACTGGTACGTATGCGGGAACAGGGCGTAAGTTTCAATGACGCGGGAATCGTCATACTACTCGGCCTTTTAGCCCGGATAGACGATACCAACATCATTCATCGCTCAGACGTGCAAACCCTCCGCGCCATTCAAGATGACCTGCTGGAATTCCTGAATGGCAACCCGAATCCTCTGGCCGCGATAGAAAAAGCCCGGCAGCTTGACCGGGAGTTTATAGAGAAGAACATCAGCCCCGGTGGTTCCGCAGACCTCCTGGGACTTACCTTTTTCCTTCACCTGCTCCTTCAATGCCGCTTGGGAGCGAAAGATGACTAGACTGTTAAAAGTCCAGACACCAAGACAGTCGGCTTCTCTTTCCATAACGAACCTGCTCTGGCAAGCGCTTTTTCATTCCTTGATTAGGTTATTTTTTCAAAATGAGACAATGCGCGATATTGACATTCTGTGCAATGCGCGTTATCGTACTTTTAATGTTTGCTGGGGTGGAAAGTACAGAAAGGAGGAGCCATGACAGCCGCACATTATTGCTATAAACGCTTCCAATCGCGAACGCGACCGGCGGACGCTCCCAATCGCGAACGCGACCGGCGGACGCTCCCAATCGCGAACGCGACCGGCGGACGCTCCCAATCGCGAACGCGACCGGCGGACGCTCCC
>JAIRMT010000174.1 GCA_031258505.1 Treponema sp. | reverse complement strand
TATCAGGCTTTATTTGCAGAGTAAACGCCGATGCCCTGCCTTGAGAAGTTTTTCTTGAGGATACGGGAGCTATGGTTCAAATGGCTGAACCGGCGGTCAGACAAGAAAAGTCTGTACTGATGGCAGTATCTGATGTACCTGAAAGCCTGTCCCTTGCCGTACCCCAAGATAGGACACTCTTACGTTTAGCGAAACTTTTTCTGGAAGAACCGGATGCCGCGTACCTGCGGTACGAAAATTGGGCATGTCCGGGTCTGTGGGGGTTCCGGGCGGGCAACCGCCCGGTTCTACCCGGCGAGCAGCGGAGTAAACGGCGCGGCATTGGCAAATAGAGGCACGCTTCTTCCTCAACGGCGCTCCCCCTTCTTCTTCTTCTTTCTTGGCGCGCTTGAGCGCGATACGGGCGTATACGCGACTGGTATAGAGGCGCTTGAGAATTGCTATGCGTTTATCATGCAATGTCTCAGCTTATTTGCCAGCAAAATGGGGTCAGACACATACAAGGCGCCAGACACGCTCGGTTTGCCAGCAAGATGAAGTTTTAGCTTCAGGCGTGGGATAGCTGACCTAAATGTCTGTGAATAGCGCTATCGAAACCCTTTGTGTTTATCAGCGCTATTCACGGACTCTTCCATAACTACTATAGCAGCTTGCTCAATTCAGCGATACGTTGTTCAGCCTCAACGATGCTCGTCTCAAGGTCCGCGATGGCGCGCTCGCTCTCAGCGATGCGGCGGCGCTGCTCCTCTATTGACTTGTAATGACGGGCGATTGCTTCCTTTTCTTCGTCAATGGCAATAGCTGCTTTAAGGCTGGCAATACGGGTCTCAATGGTCTGCACCTTTTCACGGGCAAGCGCGATCTTGTCGAGAAGCGCGGTCTCATCGTCGTTCAGGCTTGTTTCCAGTACATCAAGCTGGTCGGCAAACGCGGCGTCGGCGGTTTCTTTTCCAGCCTTGGCATAGAGCGCGTGAACCTCGTCATGTAACTGAGTGATGCGCTTTTCAAGCGCCTTAATGTGCCTTGCAGGATTACCTTCTTTATCAAACGTTTCATTTATCTTGCCACGCTCCTCTTTTAAGGCGGTAAGCTCATCAGCAAGAACAATCTTCTGAGACCGCAACTCCTCGACCTCAGCGGCCAAGGCGTTCAGTTTCTCATTCCCCGTTGGATTGTGAGCAAGGGTAAAGTTTTCACCAGTTGCCTCACAGAGCTTGCGAATCTGCTCCTGATTCTTCCCAAGCGAGGAACGGAGCGCCACGCCCTGCACGTTTTTCCCGATTCGGGAAAAGATGCTGCTCTTTTCACCTTTTTTGTCCACAAGGCCGTCAAGTTTAGTCTCCAGTTCCTGAATCTTACTCAGAACTGCCTCAAGCTCGACTTGATACGACTGGCTGTAAGCGATCAAGTCAGGTTCAGCAAGAATTTCCCCGCCCAGCGTGGTGTGCTGTTCCCCAAGTTTCTTTGAGTACGCGACCAGTAGCTTCTCATTCCCCTCTATTACCGCCTCAACCACTTTCAAGCGCCGGACATCAGCCTCAATCCGCTTAATGTATTCCTCGGAATCAGCAAGTTCTGAGAGTAACCGCAGGTATTCAGTAAAATGTTCCCAGCGTGTTGATGCTCCATCTCGACGAAGCCGCTCCAGAAGCATCTCGCCCAAGCTTTCCTCAAGCTGAACCAAACCTTCGCTTGCACTCCGTTTCTCGTCTTCTAACTTTTTGATGTCTTTTTTTCGTTCATCCATAGTTTTCTCCTGACAAAATACTAAGGCAAGAGCGCCAGAATCGCAATAAGAGGTTTTTCAGCGCTTGGCAAGATGGGGCAGGCGGCTTTCACGGCAAGCGCGCAGAACCGAGTCCGCGATACCTTCGCCGTCAAGGGCGTTTGCGTGGAGCAGTTCCTCGCGCTTACCCTGAGACACAAAGTGTTCTGGAATGCCGAGTGTAAGAATGCGGGCAATACAGCGCCGCCGCTGGGCAAGCTCTGAGGCGTATTCTCCAAAACCGCCTTCCCGCACCCCTTCCTCAATAAACACGACCAGTTCATAGTTATTGAGAATATCGATAAGGTATTCTTCATCAATCGGCTTGAAAAAACGCAGGTTATACAAGTCGGTCGGTATCCGTTTCTGTTCAAGGCGCGCCGCCGCGTCCAGCGTTTCAAGGTAGAGACTGCCGGAAAACGCAAGACAGATCGATGCGTTCCACTTCCGCAGGAAAACACCCCGACCAAGCTGTAATGGCATGGCAAAGTCCCGCCCCGCGAGCGGGCAGGATGTCTTAGGATAGCGAATCACGCAGGGGCTGTCGATACGAAGCGCCCATGCCAACATCATGGAAAGTTCCACGCTGTCCGCTGGCGAAAGAAGCGTCATATTAGGAACCATGCGGAACAGGGCAATGTCAAACACGCCTTGATGGGTAAGCCCATCATCGCCGACAAAGCCTGCGCGGTCTAGGGCAAAGATGACGCCGAGGTTTTGCAGAGCCACATCATGAATCACCTCGTCCAAAGCCCGCTGCATAAACGTCGAATACACCGCAACTATCGGCTTGAGTCCCTTTGCAGCAAGGCCAGCGGCAAACGTAACCGCGTGTTCCTCAGCAATCCCCACGTCAAAGAAGCGCCCAGGAAACGCGGACTTGAACGCTGAAAGACCAGTTCCTTTTTCCATAGCCGCCGTGATCGCCAACACCCGCTCATCTGCGCGCCCCTGTTCAAGAATGGCTCTGGAAAAAGCCTCTGTAAAACTGATCTTACTACGCCGCTTACTCTGTTCTTGCCGGTGGCGTACATGATTGTTCGCAAGGGCTGCCTCACGACTGTTAATAAGCGACGGCCCCTTAAGCAGCCCTTCGCTCACCGAAAACGAGGAAACCCCATGATACGCACCCGGATCTTCCTCTGCAAACTTATAGCCCTTGCCCTTCTGCGTGATCACATGAACCACCACAGGCCGATCCAGCTTGCGCACATCACGCAAGACCTGCTCAAGCCGCTGAATGTGATGACCTTCAATCGGCCCCACATACTCAAAACCCAAGTCCACAAAAAAGTTATCCGTATAGAAAACCGCCTTCACCGCCCGTTTGAGCCTGACAATAATATCAAAAACAAACTCTCCAATGCGGGGAATACGCTTCACCAGCGAATCAAACTTGTGGCGAAACGCCTGATAACGCGCAGTCATTGACAGGCGACTGAGATACTTAGAAATTCCTCCCACACTGCGCCCGATAGACATCTTGTTATCATTCAGAATAACGATGAGCGGCAGACCAAGCTGGCCGGCGTGAGAAAACGCCTCGTAAGCAAGCCCTCCAGAAAGCGCCCCGTCCCCAATAACCGCAACAACATGGTTATGCGTATCCTGTATCCGATCCCCAGCAAGCAGACCCAGAGCCGCAGAAATCGAGGTTGAGGCGTGGCCAGTATCAAAGGCATCGTGCAGACTTTCAGAACGTTTGGGAAAACCAGCAAGCCCACCGGCCTGCCTCAACGTGGAAAACCGGCTGTACCTGCCGGTGAGCAGCTTGTGGGTATAGCACTGATGACCAACATCCCAAACGATTTTATCACGCGGCGAGTCAAACACCCGATGCAGGGCTATCGTAAGCTCCACCACCCCAAGGTTGGAAGCCAAATGCCCGCCATTTTTACTCACTGTGGCCACAATCACCTCTCGAAGCTCTGCGGCCAACTGCTTAAGTTCGTGGATGGATAAAGTTCTCAGGTCAGAGGGATCGTGGATGTTGGACAAGATTGATTCACTGGACATATTATTAAAAAGTATACACTCTTTTCTAAGAAATAACTATGGAGGCTTTATGATTACTTTAGCTGGAAGGCTATACGAATTAAGATGCGGCGTTGGGGGAAACCGTGAAAAACAACGCTTTGAATGGAGCTTTGGTATGCCGGAGGAACTTATCTACCACGTTACCATGCCAGGAGCGGCGATACGTCGTATCCTCGGTGAGCTTGGCTTCGCGGTAAACCTCAACGCGGCGCGAAACCACGAATATGATCGCGAGATTGCTCAGGCGTTGGCTGTTTTGGAGAAAAGCCTGAGCGCCTACGGTGTGCTGGTTAATGACGCCTGCATCGAGGCTGAACAGCGACTCCTGCCGCTTAAAAATGCGGCGCAACAATATACGATTCTATGTGCAGCTCATGCCCATATCGACATGAACTGGCAGTGGAGCTGGCAGGAAACCGTGGCCGCCACGCTTGCCACCTTCCGCACCATGCTCAAGATGATGGATGAGTACCCAGATTTCCACTTCGCTCAATCACAGGCTTCTGTCTATCGCATCGTAGAAAAGTACGACCCAGAGTTAATGGAAGAAATGAAGCGGCGTATCCGCGAAGGACGCTGGGAAGTAACTGCTTCAGCCTGGGTGGAAACCGACAAGAATATGCCGTGTACTGAGTCTCTGCTGCGGCACATCCGTTTAACCAAAATCTACCTTGAGTCTGTCTGGAGCGTTGATCCCGCCGCACTGAACATTGATTTCTCCCCTGACACCTTCGGTCACAGCGTGAATATACCCGAAATCGACAACTACGGCGGCGTGCGCTATCTCTATCACTGTCGCGGCCTTACCGAGCGCCGCGTGTTGTATCGTTGGCAGGCGCCTTCTGGCGCGGAACTGCTGGCGCACTGCGAATCGTACTGGTACAACAGCGGGATAAGCGCGGACATTGCGCTTGGCGTACCAGAGCTTGCCGCACTTACCGGCGGTTTAAGCACATCGCTCATTGTCTACGGCGTGGGCAACCACGGCGGCGGCCCCACGCGGCGCGATATCGAGCGAATTATCGAGATGCAGGACTGGCCAGTGTTTCCGCAGGTGCGTTTCGGTACTTTTGCCGAATACTTCAGAGCAGCGGAAACAGTTCGGGACAAGGTCCCGGTTATAACCGGAGAGATCAACTTCTTTGCTACTGGTTGTTACACAACCCAAAGCCGTATCAAGCTAGGGAACCGACATTCTGAGCTTGCCTTGCTGGATGCCGAGGGACTTGACGCCATGTCCCTGCTCCTCACGGGGAAACGCTATCCAGCGCGGAAGTTTGAGGCCGCGTGGCAGGGCGTTCTCTTTACCCACTTCCACGACATTATTACTGGTTCCTGTGTGCGAGACAGCCGCGAGTACGCGATGAGCCTTTACTCCGAAGCCTTAGCCGTGTCTGGCGCCGCGTATGAAAAGACGGCGCGGGCAATCGCCGCAGCCATTGACACCTCCACGATCGCAGCGGACGATGACGCCGGAACCCAGTCCGAAGGCGCGGGCGTTGGCTATGGGCTTGAGCATTTCAGCGGCTATCCAAATCCTGAACGCGGCAGAGGCAAGACGCGAGTCTACCATGTGTTTAACCCAAGCGCGCATGCACGGCGGGAAACGCTTGAGTTCACGGTCTGGGATTGGCCCTACGACTTACGTCGCGCTAAGCTGCAGGATCACACTGGAAAACCCCTGAACTTCCAGCTTCTGGATACTGAACTCCAGCGTTACTGGGATCATGAGTACATTCGTTTCCTTGCTCAAGTGGAAGTTCCCGCTTTTGGTTATACCACTGTCGTGTTCCATGAGGCCGAACTGGGGAACACTTATCCTCACTATATCAATGCCTTCCCTCGTTCCGATGTTGCGCACGGCCCCATTATCCTAGAAAACGCCTTTTTGAAGGTGGAATTCGATCCCCAGACCGGCGATCTGCGTTCCCTTATCGATAAAACAAGCGGTGAGGAAACACTTCCCCCCAACAAAACCGCCCGTCTGGTACTCAGCCACGCTGAGAAGGCGACTAATAACGCATGGCAGACCGGGCGTTATCTTGGCTGCGAGTATCTGACGCCTACACGGATACGCCCCTTCACAAAGAACGCCCTGCGTAACGGGCTTGAGGTGGAAGGAACCTTGCTTAACTCAAGCGTCAAAATTACGATCACGCTGGACGCGGATGCTCACGCCCTTGCCTACCAGTTCAACCTCACCTGGAACGAAGCGGCGGACGCTCACAAGAACGTACCGGTACTCCGCTTCTGTCTGCCGCTTGCCCGTGAACCTGAAGCCTATCAGTCCGACGTTCCTGCCGGCGTGTTAAACCGCCCCAGCGCATATCAGGACATACCAGGCTTGCAATACACTGCTGCGCTCTTCGGCAGCAAAAGCGCTGCCGGTGAAAGCAATGGTTCTACTGCGCTTGCCCTCATCACCGACTGCAAGTATGGGTATCGCGGCTGTGAGTCAGAACTGAGCGCGACCCTCATCAACACCGCGAGTAGTCCAGACCCCTTTCCAGAGCGGGGCAAGCATATAATACGCCTCTGGATCGCATTGAGTCCCTCGAATCCAAAGGCGCTCATCGAGACTGCGGGCGATCTATGCCACAGCTTGCGCATTATTTCCGGTCAGCCACACCAGCGCGGCGCCTTAGCGCCCACACAAGAGCTGCTCAAGCTGAACGCGGCAAGCACCATACTGAGTTCTGTAAGCCTGAGCGTTGATGGCGCGCTCCTCCTCCGCTTATACGAAACCGCTGGTAAGCGCGACACGGTGTCTGTCTCCCTGCCGCTTCCGGTGAGCAGCGCGGAATTCGTTAGCCTTGACGAGCAAGTGTCTGCTGGCGCTATTGCCGCGCAAGGCAACGCCATTCACTTCGAGATGTCTCCGTACGCGATACGTACTGTAAAACTACGCTTCTAGCCACCATTCTATGCGTTGCGAAGGGTTCGACGTCAGTAGCGAAACTACTACGTTCACCCTCCGTAATGCTGCGGGCTTGGAGGCAAGGTGGAACCGGGTGTTTCAAGGGGTGAAAAAAAGCCGGTTTCATGGGAACAGTACAAGCGCATTGCGCTGTTCGCGTATATCTCCCAAAAGAGCGCTATAAGCCTACTTGTTACCATAATGAGAACGGCAGGTATGAATTTCGATAATCCCGCCGTCAAGAATACAGTAGACCAGACGGTTTTTATCATCTATGTGTCTGCTCCAATAACCGGACAGGTCTTCCCGCAAAGGTTCCGGCGCCTATTCCCGCATTGCCGTTTCTTTCTATGTCTTTGACAAGAGCGTTTATCCGTTTCAGAGTCTTTTTGTCTTGAGACTGCCAATACAGATAATCTTCCCAGGCGTTAGCGGAGAACAGCGGCTTACTCATCAGCCATCCGCTCCAATTCTTCCAGGGATTTTTCGCTAAACTTGCCCTGCGTGAACTGGTTGATGGAATCTTTGATACGGGCAATGTTTGCCGGATTGTAAAGGGGGTCGCCATGGGCGCTTATCTTGAACGGGATAGCATTGTGCAGTATTACCTGATGCAAAAAGAGCGTAACCGCCGCCGACATAGTCAGGCCCATCCGGTTAAAAAGGGTTTCGGCCTGTTCCTTGACTGTATCGTCAAGTCTGATATTCAACTGTGCCATACTATTACCTCTTGTTATACAATATATAGCATATGCCGTATGTTGTCAAGCGGTAACGCAGGGGGCAGGGTGGAACCGGGTGGATATAACCGAGTGGTCGCCGCGTTGGCGCTGTAGTTCATCTCGATAATGTCGTAGCTGTCGGCCCACCATTTGAAATTATAGGCGTCATTGGCGGTTCCCCCGATGAGGGTGGCGGTAATGGTCCTGGCCGAGTCGGAGGGGGCCATACGGATAATGGATTCGGTGGTGGTGATATAACAGTCGGCGGCGGGTTTCGGTTCGCAGACAAGCAGCACGGAACGGTCAATTCCGTTGGCCTTGGGGTGGCTGA
>JAIRMT010000149.1 GCA_031258505.1 Treponema sp. | reverse complement strand
ACGCAGGAAGAAAAAACGGTAAGAATTGGTCATCGAATGGACGCTAATATACGCGAATATGTCATTTCTCTAAAGAAGATTCGCGTTCATTCGCGTAATTCGATGATCTTTTTCTTTCCAGTGCGTAAGGCGAGTTACTCTGTGTCCAGAACCACTGTGTATCTTTGACGCTATGCCGCTGAAGTGTTATGTTTAGCAAATGGCGCTTGGCGCCATTTGTTTTCTGATGGGAGTATTTTGTGGCTGATTACGAAGAAGAGATTGATTATAAGAAACCTATGTCTCTGGCTATCTGGAAGAAGATGGCGCCGTTCATCGCGCCGCAGAAAACGTACCTTTTGCGCTGCATGGCGCTTATGCTCTGTGCGGCGACGGTGGATGTGGCGCTTCCCCTGCTTCTGGGTTATGCCATAAAGCATAACATTGAACCGCGAAGCCTTGATGGAATGTGGTGGTTCTTAGGCGCGGCAATGTTCATGGTAACGATTCAGGCTATCAATGTACGGTTCTTTGTGGCTCTGGGGATTAGGGCTGAGGTGGGCATCAGCCGGAGTCTGCGAAACGCTGTGTTCTTCCACCTCCAGAAGCTGAGTTTTTCCTACTATAATAAGACTCCGGTTGGCTACATGATGGCGCGAACTAATTCAGACACTGGACGCATAGGCGACCTTGTTGCTTGGGGGCTTATCGACTTTTCATGGTCAGTGTTTTACTGCGTGGGCGTGGTTATCTCAATGTTTCTTGTCCACTGGCGGCTGGCGCTCATTGTCTGCGCCACTATCCCGCCGCTGGCTATACTCACCTGGGTTTTCGAGGGCAAGATACTGGCCATTAACCGCATTGTGCGGAAGCTCAATTCCAAGATGACTGGCGCTATGAACGAGGGCATCACTGGCGCTCGTACTGTTAAGGTGCTGGTAACAGAGGAGCAGAGTCTCGCGGAATACGCTGGTATAACCGGCGAGTACCGGCGGCGCGCGAACCGTCTTGCGTCTCTGCGCTCGATGTTCATACCGCTAGTGCTGTTTGTCGGTTCGCTTGCAACAGCAGCGGTTCTGAGCTATGGCGGCTATGAGATTGTCGCGCTGGGGGCTGACCTTTCGATACTGGCAATTTTTTTACAATACGCGGGCGGCTTCTTTGATCCTATACAGAACATTGCGAACATTTTCACTGAGTTCGTTGCTACTCAGGCAAATGTGGAGCGGGTCAGCGGCCTGCTGGACCAGACGCCGGAGATCACTGACACGCCGAGCGTGATCGCAAAGTACGGCGATACCTTTTCCCCAAAGCAAGAGAATTGGGAGCCGATACGCGGCGAGGTTGAGTTTAAGGATGTTAGCTTTCGCTATTCTGATGGTAAGGAGAACGTGCTGGAACACTTTAACCTGCGCGTGAACGCCGGAACCTACATAGCCATTGTGGGTGAAACCGGCGCGGGTAAGTCCACACTCGTGAATCTGGTTTGCCGCTTCTTTGAACCCACTGGCGGAGCAATCCTGATTGACGGCCGTGACTACCGTGAGCGGAGTCAGCTCTGGCTGCATAGCGCTCTGGGCTATGTGCTTCAAAGTCCCCACCTGTTTACTGGAAGTATTCGGGATAACATCCGCTATGGGCGCTTGAATGCCACTGATGAGGAGGTTGAGGCTGCTGCGAGAATCGTTCACGCGGATACGGTTATAGCCAAGCTGGAAAAGGGTTTTGATACTGAGGTTGGCGAGGGCGGCGACCGGCTTTCCACTGGTGAAAAGCAGCTTATCTCCTTTGCCCGCGCTGTGCTGGCAGACCCGCGTATCTTCATTCTGGACGAGGCCACTAGTTCGGTGGATACGGAGATGGAACTGCTCCTTCAAAACGCCATTTCCCGCCTTCTTGAGGGGCGCACCAGTTTTGTGATAGCTCATCGTCTGTCCACGATTCGGGGCGCTGACATAATCCTGGTCGTTGATGATGGAAAGATCATTGAGCGGGGAACCCACCACGAGCTTATGCGCGCCGCCGGGCATTATCACGCGCTCTATACCCGCCAGTTTGAGGAAGAGCTTGAGGACCGGGTGCTTCGGGACTAAGCTGCGCGCGGGTTATGGAGGCTGACTATACCCGCCCAACCCAGCCATCAGCGCGCATGACGAGGCGGCTCTTGCCGTCTGAGGTCGGGCAGGACAGGGTGAAGTCATAGTCTGTGGTTTGAACGCTTATGCCTTCCGGGAATTCGGCTGGGGAAAAATGGCTGGTTTCGTCAAAGGCCGCGTGGAGTTGGTAGTAGACGCGGCGCAGTCGCCATTTGAGGAACTCGTCAGCGGGAACAGCATAGCTCTCGGCAGCGTTGCAGAAAAACACAAAGCCCCATAGCTCTGGATAATGGATGTTGACCAGGCCGGTGGGCGACCATACCCAGTTGTCCTCTGTGTAAGGTTTAGCGGTCTGTGGGTTTACGCGCTTTTGGTATGTGTTGTTCACAATGTCCACCGGCCAGTGGACGCGGGAGAAGTTCATTCGCCAGTAGTCTCCGGCTTGTGGTATGGCTCCGGGCTTGTAACATTCGGACAGGGACTCAAAGGGCATCTTCACTTCTAGGCTCCATGCGCGATTCTTCGCGGATGGATTGTTCAGCTCTCCGTCGATGAGTACCGCTGTCTCCAGCCCTTTGATGTCAAAGCTGTTGATAAACTTGCCGCCGTCCCGATAGGGCTTAACCATGAGGAGGTCCCACAGAGTGTTAAGGGCGTTCATCTCAAACTCGCAGTACACATGGGTATCACCATCAGGATCAATGAATATCTCAAAATCATTGTCATGGAAGATGATGTGGTCCCGTTTGCTAACGGTTCCCCAGATTTCGTGTCCCTGCAGTTCAGCGCCGATGTAGAGCGCGGTATGGTCCCAGAGCAGTTTGGCGCGTGTCCTGAAACGCGGCGTGGGTTTATCCGTGCCTTCAATGTCGCGGAAATCGGCTGTCCATGGCGCGTCTTTCCAGAACGGCTTGTTGAGGTTGCCATCCAGTTTCAGCGCTTCGCTTGCGCGTCGGCAATAATAGATCGGCGGCGCGAATTCGGTAACACGGGGTTTGGGTATACGATAATGGCTCATAGTTTGTTTATCTGTTTCATCCACGCCTGCGAGGAGGCGCAACCTAATGCCTTCATGGTGTCTACACCGCTTCACACGCTCACAGGAAACGCAGCGTTATCGTATCTGACACCACACCGCTTCCAGCGGGTTGGGCTTTTATGAAAAACGCGCCCGGTCGATAGCCGAAGGGCGCGTTTTGTGAGCATCTCCTATGTAGATAACTACTGCAAAAGCTGGAGTATGCCCTGGGTTCGCTGATTGGCCTGTGCCAGCATCGCGGTTCCGGCCTGGGAGAGTATCTGGTTCTTCGTGAAGTCAACCATCTCGTTAGCCATGTTACTATCGCGGATACGGGATTCAGCGGCCTGCATATTTTCAGCGCCAACGTCCATGCCGTTGATGGCTTGTTCAAGCCGGTTTTGGTAAGCGCCAAGATCAGCCCGCTGTTTACTCACCTTCTTCAGGGCTTCATCAAGGGTTCCAATGGCGCGGTTGGCATCATCCGGGGATTCCAGGGAAAGAATTTCATAATCACCGATGTTCCGAAGACCAAGGGCGCCTGCGGTCATAGTTCCAATAAAAATCCGTTCACGCTGATCCATGTTGGCGCCAATGTGTAACCACATGGAAGCAGTAACCGTGTTTTCCCCGACTTCACGACCAAACCTGCCGGTCAGCAGATTCATACCATTGAACTGAGCGTGAGACGCGACTCGATCCAGTTCGTCAATAAGCGCAGATACCTCAAGCTGGATGTACATCCGGTCTTCAGCGGTATAGATGCCGTTGGCGGATTGCACTGAAAGCTCACGCAGACGCTGTAAAATGTCCTGGCTTTCCTGCAAGTAACCTTCCGTGGTTTGAATGAAGGAAACGCCATTCTGGGCATTGGCAGACGCCTGATTCAGGCCGCGAATCTGGCTACGCAACTTCTCAGAAACCGCAAGCCCCGACGCATCGTCGGCAGCGCGGTTGATACGCAAACCACTAGACAATCTCTCCATGTTCCTTGTGATGTTCGTCTGAGTAACACCAAGATTACGGTTTGCATACATTGCGCTCAAGTTATGATTGATAATCATATATCTTCTTCTCCTTTGGCTCGGCGCATTGTCATCCTTGACTTTTCAGCGCTCTGATTTTTGCCATTAGTTTTCAATATATCTTCGGCGTTTGTGAAAAGGGCTTTAGTAATCTTTAACAAATAAATGGTAGAATTCTTGGTAACAGATTCCCGCTTTGCCTTATTTACACACGGGCGTGTAATCCTTTAGTATCAAGTTTATGAAAACAATAAGCGCCTTCGCGCACATACTGACGCTTTTATGCTTTGTCGCCGCAGGTATCGCAGCTCAGGATGACTGGACCATGCTTCCTGAAGCATTACGACGTCCCCAGCAAGGCGAGGCGCTGAGGTATCCCAGCGATACGGTGATAGGTGATCTAGGCCGGGGCGCTGTTGAGGTCGGGGCATACCGCGCGGCGACACGGTTTCTTACCGCGCTTATGGAGAACGACCGTGAGGCTTCGATACTTGCGGCGCTTGACGCCTCGTTTCTTGATGAGCTTCTTGTTGCGCTTGAGCCGCTTGCGATACAAAAGTTCAGGCTGGGGAGTAGCCGTAACGAGGAAGATGGAAGCGTTTCGTTCCTCATTCGCTTGATCGGTAGCGAACAATGGATAAGTGGCGAGTTGTATCTGCGCTTTGAGTATGAGACATGGTTGGTGGATGATCTGATACTGGAACAGGCAAAGACGTTTTCAGCCGATGATATTGGATATACATCTCCGTATGAACGGGTTTTCTAATAATTTAACGATAAGGACCGATACACATGGCAACCGAGATAAAACGTATAGAAAAAGAATCTATTCTCAATACCCTGCATAGCAAGCGCATTGTTATGAATTCTCTTATAGAACGTAATGATTACAGTTTCGTGCTGACCGAAGTCAACAAGACCGCGCTGATTCTGACGCCGGATCGCCCCTTGCCGGAAATAGCCACGGCGCCCGGGAAAAAACTCAACCTCGTGGCAAACTACATGGGTATGAACATCTTCTTCACTGTGGAGATAAAAGATAAGGTGAAACAAAACCATATTACCACGATACCAGAGTTCTTATACCGTAACCTTGGGCGTTCTAACTCACGGCAAGCCTTCCCTTCCGACATGAGTATACAATTCGCCTCGCTTGAAGAAAAGTTTGTACTTCCCTTCCCGTTACTGGAGCAGGAAGACGCCGCTGCACCGTTCCCTGGTCTTGAGAAGAGCGATTACAATGCCATTGTTGCCCACCTTGCCGAGTGGGCGAAGACTATTGCCGATGCTTATAAACTGACGCTGTTTAGGGACGCGAAGGCCAATCCGCTTGAGTGTGAAAAGAGCCTTATTATGAAAACAGGGAAAACCCTGTTCCTGCCCTCAATCGAGGTAAGCTTGCCTGAAGTTGATGAAACACCGGAAAAACGTCTCATCACGACCAAGCTTTTCCGTACGAGCGACATAGACCCACAACAGTTCATGCAATTTGTAAAGGCAAGGCAGGATGAGGGACTACGTTCCTGTGTCTGGGTTCCCTTGTTCTTTGAACGCTATGTAATCGGGTGTATCCAGCTTTGGGTGAGCGCCGAGGATAAGGCTCCGTTGAGCATCGAACATATCGCAACGCTCTATCAGTACGGAAAAAGTCTCAGCGCCGCGCTTGTGGCGCGTGGTTACTTCGCCTCCTGTTCCCTGAAAAACAAGTTTTTTAAGGGGAATGGCGTTGACATCAGCGCGTCAGGGATACTGTTTTCCTATCCTCAGTCATCACTTACCCCGTCATTCACGACAGGTAAAGAGATAGCGCTCAAGCTCAACACAGGAACTCAGAGCATAAACACGTCAGCCCGCATCATCCGCTACTATCGGGAAGGGGCGGTGGATTATTGGGGTTGCCGTTTCGTAGGAATGACGCCGGAAGAGAGCCGCTCTCTCATTGAGTATCTCTATGGCAAACCCCTTGAGCAACTCAAAGACACGCTGATGCTTGGACAGGCGTAAGAAGCGTTCCTACTCAGGTCTTTAGCGCAACGTCGCCAGCATAATCGCCTTGATTGTATGCTTGCGGTTTTCAGCCTCGTCCCATGCCCGACTCTGGGGGCCGTCGATCACGTCGGCGCTGACCTCTTCACCCTTAATTGCGGGTAAGCAGTGCAGGAAGATGCTGTCTTTGCGCCCGGTACGAGTCATCAGCGCCTGATTGACCTGATAGGGCGCAAGGAGCCGCGCCCGCGCATCCTTCTGCGCCTCTTCGCCCATAGATGCCCAGACATCGGTGTAAATAGCGTCTGCGCCGCTTACCTCCGCTATGTCGGCGGTAACACGGATATTCGCGCCGGAAGCCGCAGCAAACGGCTTACAGGTCTCCTTGAGCTTGAGGTCTGGGTTGAGCGACGGCGGGGTAATCACCGTGAAGTGTACACCCAGCTTGGAACAAATCAGCATGAGCGAGCGCGCCACGTTGTTACGGCCATCTCCCACAAAACAAAGTTTTCTGCCTTTGGCGTTTCCAAAACTTTCTTCCAGCGTCATAATATCAGCCAGAACCTGAGTTGGGTGAAACTCATCGGTAAGGCCGTTGTAGACCGGCACGCCAGAATACGTCGCCAGCGCCTCAACAGTGGCTTGTTTGAAACCGCGAAACTGTATGGCGCTGAACATACGTCCCAGCACACGCGCTGTATCTTCAATGGATTCCTTTACCCCAAGCTGTATGTCCTGCGTTGACAAAAAAACCGGATGGCCGCCTTCTTCGCCAAAAGCCGTCTCAAACGCGCAACGGGTGCGTGTCGAGCGCTTCTCAAACAGGAGCGCCAGCGTTTTCCCCAGAAAACGTTGTTGTACCGCGCCTTGTTTTGCCTCTGTCTTCACCTGTTTCGACAAATCCAGCAGATAGCGGATTTCTTCCGGTGTATAGTCCTGCCATGTCAGCAATGAACGACCCTGAAAACCTGTATGTGTATTCATAGTATGAATAGCTTAAAGAGAAAGCCGGCTTCTTTCAAGTCTTGAGCAAAATATGCGAGTAATCCGAATTCAACCATACAACCATCAGGATCACTGCCGGCAAAACAAGTCCTGCAGCCAAACTGCCATAATTGACAAGAGCTTCTCCCAAAACACACTGATATTTCCTAAAATCCCCTTGAGTTCTTAGGAAATATCACTGAGTTCTTTATAAAAACTCACTGAGTTCTTAACTAAATATCAGTGAGTTCTTTATAAAAACTCACTGATATTTTGACAGAACAACTGAGCGGTATAGATCGCACATAGCGCTTTGGCTGCGTCCACTCGCAGTTCTGCTTCTTCGTTCTCCGTGTCGTTCTCTTTATGAATACATTCTAGTATCAGCAGCAGCACAACAAGACTTCCGAGCCGTACCATCGCCCTAGCTGCTGCATCGTGATAGTACACCTTCTCGACTTTACTCTTCCAGTAATCCCTGTCTCACGCTGCTTCCAGTCATCAGTCAAACATTCCCGGCAAGCTCTTATACCATGTTTTTTGACTTCGGAATTGCTGAGAATATGCGTCAGCGCGGCAAGCTCTTTCTGAGACGTTTAGCTCAAGGCGTCAGCAAAAGCCGCGAGAATCTGTGGCTGTAGTTCCTCAATGGTTCCAGAGGCGCTGGCGCCAGCGGCATTCTTGTGGCCGCCGCCGCCAAAACGCGCGGCAATCGCCGCGACATCCACCCAATCCCGTGAACGCAGCCCTATGGTGCAGGTTTCGGGCGTCTCCTGTCTGATAATCACGATGGCCTCAACGCCAGCAACCCCCTGAAGAAGCTGATAGAGGCTGTCTGAATCACGACCTTCAAGACCGAATTGCTGGGTTTCCTCATAAGATTCACTCGTGAGCAGGAGTT
The DNA here is from genome assembly GCA_031258505.1 of Treponema sp. Taxonomy (GTDB): domain Bacteria; phylum Spirochaetota; class Spirochaetia; order Treponematales; family Breznakiellaceae; genus JAIRMT01. The sequence continues at coordinate 11,600 of JAIRMT010000149.1, read as the reverse complement.
TGCCGTCAAAGTATGGACGCGCCCGCCTAAGCTGTATGGCCAGCAGATAGCGGGAAGCAAGGTTTTTCCCACCATATATGAGGTTATATATCTTCTTAGGGTTAGCCCCATACCGGATAAGTCTAGCCGCATATTCAAATGTAGTCGCGCTTTGCTCGTCAGTATGCCGGAAAAAGCCGGTGTCAGTACAAAGCCCAAAGAAGAGCAGTTCCGCCTCTTCCGCTGTGGGTTCAATTCCAAGCGCCTCAATAAGTAAAAGGCACAGTACCGTTACAGAAGGTGCAAGCGGATCAAGAAATACCGGCGCAGTCGCGGCATTCGGCGTGTGTTGCCCGGCAACGTGGTGGTCAATGACCGCGATGGGCAGTCCTTCAATCGCGGACGCGATGTTGCCGGTACGGGATGGCATGGAGCAATCCAACACGATAACCGCCGCGCCTTTTCGCTCTGCTTCCCCAACAACGCTGATAAAACACTCGGCGTAAGACTTGAGTTCCGACCGCTTGAACGGCCCTGCGGAACAGGGAATAGCCTGCTTCCCCAGCCGCCTCAGCACAGAACAAAGCGCGAGCTGGCTTCCCACACAGTCGCCGTCCGGTTCCTTGTGGCCAACAACAAGAAATTTATCACCACTTTTGATGAAATCCAGAAGCTCTCTCGGAACAACTACAGCCATAACACCCCGCTTAACAAGTTAAGATATTGAACTGACGGTCTTTACCGGAAACAACTGGTTTTCCGTTCTCGATATACACATCAATCTCAGTACGCAGGCCAAACTCAGCAAAGTATAAGCCCGGTTCCAGCGAAAAACAGGAACCTTCAAGGAGCGGACGGGAATCAGGAAACTCAACTGAATCCATATTCACACCGGAACCGTGTACCTCAGTATCTATACCATGTCCAGTACGATGTCTTAAAGCGGAAGCATAGCCCATGTTGATTAAGAGTTCCCGCATTTTACGGTCAACATCAGCGCCAGAAAGCGCGCGCCTCTCGGCAATAAAACGATACGCCCCTTCGCGGGCGCTCACCAGATCGGTAAAGACCTGTTCAACACGCGGCGGAACTTCCCGCGCAAAGATGCCAACCCATGATATATCAGCGTAGATTGCGGCTGGCGCTGCTTCTTTGGCCCAGAGGTCGAACTGGATCACATCTCCCTCGACAAACGTCGCGCCTGCGCCGGAAAAATCATAGTGAGGGTTGCCGGAGTTTACGCCTGCGCCGACAATCGGGCTGTGATCACTTATAAGACCGCGCCTGTGCATCTCGTCCAGAAACAGGCCGCGAATATCGCCTTCACACAAGGGCTGGTGAAGGGTATGCGCGTCTCGCACCCGCTCCCATGCCAGAGCCACCATATCATAGAGATGCTGGGCAGCCCGCTCGTGGGACGCGATGCCTTCTGTATCCAGAAGCCCCTTGAAACGCTGAACCAGCCCAGCCGCTGAACACAGACCAAGCCCGGCCGCCTCAAACGTATGCGCGAGTCCCGCATCCAGAAGCGAAATAGCTGGCAGGGTGTCAGAGATATGCGCACCCCAGCGCGCGCCAGCCAAGCCCCTGAGCGCGGCGATAAATTCCACGCGGCTCTGGTACACAATGGCCCTGCCTGGAATCGTATCAAGGATGGAAGCCTCAATCGCGTGAACAATTTTGAGCGGCTCCTCGCTGGCGCTCACTGCGCAGACCCAGATGCGAGAGTTCGTTGAATCAGCGGACAGACCCAATATCGCGTCAGAGAGCGCATCCCGGTGATGAAAGTTACAAAAAAGCCATCCGTCAAGACCTTCATCACGGATGGCTTTTTGCATGACGTATAGTTCTTGTTTAGTCATTCTTTTTACTTCGTCGCCTCCTATGGAAAGGCGGCGACATTCTGTAGCGGATAATCGCCCAATCAGAACTCAAGTTTGATCGTCTCAACGTTCTCAAACTTGTCATTAATGTCGACTCCGGATGGGACATGGCCCCATGTTTCATGGGAGCGCTCCTTGCGGACGTACAGGCGGACATGGCTGAACTCGCCGTCCTTGTAATAGACCGCGAGATACGGCCATTGCGTCCCAGTACCAAGCAGGATTACATCAAGCTTGGGTACTTCACCCGTCTTTTCTTCGAGCCACTCAATCGGCAGATACGTCGTGGCCGAACCAATAGCGCCTTTCCGGTAAGTTACTACATACCCTTGCCGATATGGATAGACCTTTTGAATCGGAGCATTCACATAGTAGTAGGCACTACCAGAGGTCTCAGCCTCCTCCTCATCGGCAAACACCGGAACCGACGCCAACACGTTGCAGACAACAACAAGCAACACAACCTTCTTCACGTTACACCTCCAATCTTATATAAAGATTATAATTAAATTGAGCATACTCACTTATTCTCAGTTATGCAAGTAGTTTAAGCATGAACCCATGGATAAACGCATAGAAATAAAATCTTACCACAAACCACACGAAGCACACGAACAGCTATAGGACAGTCTTCATTTCAGACACAAGCGCAGACGGCAAACGACGGTACACTCTGTTCGTATAGTTTGTAGCGCTATTCTATGCGTTTATCCTGGCTTTTGAAGGTGAAGCCTATGGTGAAAAGTATATAGTGGGTTATTATACCGCTGATAGGATATTGGCTGAGGGAGCATTGCGGCGCTTTCTCTCGCTGACCCTGCCCGCTTACATGATTCCTTCAGTGTTAGTTAAGATAGACGCGATACCCCTCAATGCTAATGGGAAATATGACCGCAAGGCGTTGCTTAAACCAGCGCGAGCAGAGGGCGTGTCCCGGATAAACTCCCGAAGAGCAGGTCTTAGCGGACTGCCTTACCGAGTTGTTTCATACGGAGCGTCTTGATTTTGAGCAGACATTCAGTGAAGCCGGCGGGGATTCACTTGGGGCAATACAGTTACTCAGCGCGCTCATTGAGAAACAGTACCCCATAGACGTTGTTGATATAATAAATCCCGCGCACTCCTTGCGGGATATAGCCCGTCTTCTTGTCCCTTGTACTGCTTCGATTACCCAGAAACCAGTAGGCACGTGGGAAAAGCCGGCAGAGTGGAGCGACGAAGAGTTTAACCGCGTGCTTGAGCGCTATGGCAAAGAGAACATAGAACGGCTCTATGATGTAGGGACCTTGCAGAACCTTATGTTAGGGTATTGTCTTGCCCATCCAGAGTTTTCCGCAAATCAGATGCAGATTATATACCGGATAAAAGGGGCGGTGAACCTTGAGCGTTTGGCTGACACGTTCACGCTTATTCAGACAAAGTATCCTGTGCTTAAAACCGTTATCGTATATCCTTCGACTCACCCCAAGCAGCTTATTATCTCAAACAAAGGTCTTGAGATAACCATCATGAGGGATGAGCCGCTTGATAGAGTCATAGAACGCAGCTATACCGAAGGACTTCCCTTCGATACTCCTTTCCGCGTTGTTTTGGTGAAAAAAGGATCGGGTTACACCTATCTAATTCTAAACATTCATCATATAATCACAGACGGATGGAGTATTGATATGATAATGCGTGATCTGGCGGTGTTCTACCGCAAGCTATCGAATAGCGCGTCCCTGCCAGCCCTCATGGAAGAAGCGGAACAGTGGAGTAAGACAATCCCCGCCTATGAAGATTTTCTCTACTATGCCAATACCACCCTTGATCAAGAAGCGGCAGTCTCCTATTTTGCTCATCTTGTCGAGAGGTACGAAGGATACGATGCCAAACCCCATATCATCCCTGACTATGAAGACAGTAAGCCGGTAGAAGGCCATCCTCAAGGAATAGAGTATCGAGCAATCTCTCACCATATTACCGAAGGTATCCGCGCTATTGCGCGCCGCTGCCATGTCTTCTGTCTATGAAGGGGTCTATGCGTTTATGGCATATACCCGTCGGGCAGTTCTGATCTGGCGTACCGAAGGGTTTCAACAGGAAGGACTGTGCCTTTCCCGAAGATACGCAGTATATCGGGAACTTTTGTCGCCGCTCCTCCAACAAGAGTGCGGTTCAGCGCTGATATGACCTTTGCGGAGCTGTTTAAGGTGGTTGAAAAACAGTTCAACCGCGATATGAGATATGAGTATGCTGACTTTGCTAAGATGCTGGAACGTATAGGCGCTACAACAAGAGCCGTTACTCAAAGGCAACGATTGATACATTCTTGAGCGCGTACCTTTCGGCGCTTGAGTCTGTCATCACCCATACTGATGCAAGACTTTCTGAAGTCCCGGTATAAGTCAAATAACCAAAAGACGTTTTAGCAATGCAATAGCAGAAAAACAGCTATACAGATTAAAGCTGTAGGTTTATCCTTGTAGGGTAAAAACATTTTAATATTAAAGAGGAAAGTATGATTGATTACTATCTAACACAAAGTAAACTGGCTTCCGGCTCAACGAGTTACCATGCGGTTGTTACCCATACCGAAGGTGTTGACCAAGAGAACTTCATTAAAATGCTCAGTGAAGTGCTGAATGTCAACGAAGGGGAGGCAAAATTGGTTATAGCAGGTATAGGGACTGCTGCAAGAAACCTTCTCTCTCAAGGGTGGGCTTTCAAAATAGAAGGGATAGGCAGTTTCAGCCTCACCATCACAGGCTCTTTCCCCAGTCCTGATGCGCCCTTTAATCCTGCGGTCAATAAAATTGCCGTGCGCTTTTTGGCTGACAGGGAACTTGCGGCGGCAGCCGGCAGCGCCGGCTTGAACCGGCTGCACGGTGTGGAACATGGACCTGTAATTGACAGCGTGGAAGACAAAGTAAGCGGCGCTATAGACAGCAAGCTCACGCCCGGACATGGGGTGCAAATCAGCGGCAAGGACATAAAGATAGCCGGCGATGACAGCACGGTAGGGATTCACATCATTGACGGAACAGGGAATGTGCTATCGGTGCCGTCCGGGGATATTCTGGAAAATGGGCCTACAAAGATACTCTTCGTCTGCCCGGCTTTGAGTGCCGGAGACTATGCCATACAACTAACCACTCAGTATAAGGATCAGGCCCATCCACGGTCGTACATTTTTAATGGCCCCTTAACGGTAAGCACCCCCTAGCTTTGGGGCTTACCTAGGGGTAGCTCTGGCTCTGGCGTAGGGGTAGGTCAGAGCCAGAGCTAGGGGTATTTTAGACTAAAGGAGTATAAGCTATGGAAAAAGCGGCAACTATAGAAGATGTGATGGCAATCATCGACCGGATGTCTCAAGAGATCAAAGCTAGGTCTTTAGAGACTGACAAGGAGATAAAAGAGACCTGGAAGCAGATAAAAGAGACGGGCGAGCAGATAAAAGCTATGTCTCAAGAGACTGATAGACAGTTCAAAGCTAGGTCTGAAGAGACTGAAAAGCAGATAAAAGCTAGGTCTGAAGAGATTGATAGACAGTTCAAAGCTAGGTCTGAAGAGGCTGATAGACAGTTAAAAGAGACCTGGAAGCAGATCAAAGAGACGGGCAAAAGAATAAGCGAATTAGGCGGACGCCTCGGTGAAATCGTGGAATACATAAGCTCCCCGCACCTTGAGGAAAAGTTCAAAGCCTTCGGCATCTTTCTGGATACCTTCATTATGGAACACACCTTGGAAGAACCGGGAAAGGGCATTATCGCCGAGATAGACATCTTTCTTTCAAATGGGGACTATGCGGTGGCGGTAGAGGCAAAAGTTAAGCCGAATATCAGGGACATAGATGAGCATGTGGAACGGATGAAGAAGATCCGAGGCTATGCAGATAGACACCACGACCAGAGGAAATACCTAGGGGCTATAGCAGGCATGGTCGTACCCGATCAGGTTAAGGCCTATGCGTTCAAGCAGGGGTTTCCGGTACTTGTCCCATCAGGAGAGAGTATGGAGCTTGAATATCCTTTGGGCTTTGCCCCCAAAGAATGGTGATTTTAGCACTAAAAATGTGCAAAAATATAAAGGGATGTAAGTATGAAAAATTTAAAAGCTACCTTGTTTATCGTGTTTGTTGCTTTAAGCATCGTGATTTCCTTGGGTGGGTATAGTTATCTATACTCAGTGCGTACATTAAAGATACATACCAAGGCACTTTGAAACAGACCTCAGAATGGATAGCGGAACATTACCCTATTTTCAATGATCCTGAGTCTCTTATCCGAGAAGGATATGAGAAGTCTGAAGTCTATGGCGGCCGCTCCGTTGAAATGCATAATCTAGCTAAATTGCTCAATATTGAAAATATCGTTTTGCTTGATAAGTCGGCCGGTACATACCGATTCGTTTGGCGTATCCCCAGCTTTGGAGCCTCTCTATGTGCTGCAAGAACTGTTTCTCGCGCCCTATGACCCCGGAGCAAGCGGCAAAATCATAGATGAGATGTACAGAACCCAAACGTTTCAGATAACCCCCGCGCCCTATACCGATGAATACGGTACCCATATCTCAAGCTTCTTCCCGGTCGTGCAAAACGGTACGGTTGTCGCTATTTTGACGCTTGATTATGAGGTGTCTTTTGTGGATAGCCTACTACCGCGCCCATTGGAAGACGGCCAACGGAGCCAAATGCCCGTGGGCTATGGCCAGCGCGGAAGTGCCGTAACGTACTGAGCTGGTAGTTGGAAACAGGACATAGGTGCGCCTCCGGTGATGGCCGGGGGCGTTTTTTGTGGGGGGAAACAGGGCTTGCATGAGTATCTTCAGTCAAAATAACCAGACAAACCGACAAGGAATCCCAATCGGTAACCATCATCAAAGTCATAATCGAAATAGACTTTTGTTTGAACAGAAAGATCATCCCAGATCGACCTCTGAGCCAAGTTTATCCCAAAAGACCCCCGCATAAAGGGGTACAGAGGAGAACTTTCGCTTTCACTGGTCCATCCTACCATTCCGCCGCCCACGCCAAGGATGAAAAAATCATCGAAAAACCGTTTCTCCACCACGCCACCAAAATGGTAAACAACGAACATATCATAATTACTGTTAAAACCCCATCCTCCTCCAATGTCTGCCAAAACATAAAGCCCTGTTAAGGCCTCGGTATAAATACCAGCTTGTAAGTCTAGCGTCTCAAATTCAAATCCAGACTTATTACCCCCGTTTGTAAACATACTAAAAAACAAGCCAAGCACAGGATAGGTCCTATACTCCACACTCGGTTTCGGCGCTTGAGGTTTTATGGCGGATAGGCCCAACAGCCCGGTCAGCCGCTTGTCAGCTTTAAGGTCATAGGATTTGGGAACCAACACCTGCCCGGTCTCCACATCGCCTGCTCGGATGCTTATTCTATAGTCGCTGCCAATGCTGCTTATTGAGCCGTATATGACTATCCCTGCTCCTACAAAATGGCCTATGCGCTGCGCGGTCTTTTCGTCCACATATTCGGTTAAAGAGAACTCCAACTCTTTCTGCAGGTTTTCCATGCGCTGCCGTTCATAAATGCGGCGGGCTCCATGCTCCCATATCTTTTCCAGCATGGTGTCAAAGAAATACTCCATTAACTGCGGTTTCGTGGTCTCAAACCCGATTATGGCGAGGGCTTTGTCTTTGGGAATTTGGGAAACTAAGAGTTGGGCATAATCGTTAATGGCGGTATCCAGGCTTACGGTTTGCGCAAACAGGGGGGAAATGATACAGGTATAGGCCAGAACAAGCAGGTTCTTTTTCATAGGCGCTCCTTGGGTATAGTTAGTAACATAGGCGCTTTTGTGTCAACAGCGCCGCAGGGCGCTGGGATAAACGCATAGAAACTCAGCCCGGTTCCTACAGCAGCCTTGGCGCTGTCGCGGTCAGGCCGCTGCATCCGGGCAAACTCCGTCATCTCGTCCCGTTCATCCGATGACGCTTGGAATTTCTATGCGTTTATCCCTGGCTTGAACTTGACCCGATACTGAGTGAAGAATAGAATAATGTAAGGAGGATTAAGAATGTCTGACCTTCGTAATGATGTGCTGGAAGATGGAGATTTTGATACTATCCTGTCGCCGGACATTGAGTTTAAGGGGACTATTAGCTTTGAGAAGCCCTTTCTTATTCGGGGGAAAGTTTCCGGTGCGATAGACGCGAGCGCTTTGTTGCTGATCGATGAAGAGGCAACACTTGATGTTACCACGATCAAGTCGCCACGGGTGATCATTCGCGGAACAGTGAGGGGAGAACTGATTAGCGCCGACAAAGTTGAGATAACTGCTAGTGGGCAGCTCAACGGGGATATCCATACCAAGGAAATCGCGATGGAACCTGGGTGTGTGTTTAATGGTCGCTGTGCTATGGGAAAGGAGTGATCTTATGAGAAGAGGTCTCTTCGTCCTGTTTCTGCTTTTGCCGCTCTGTTCGCTATTTGCCCAGACCAGGCCCGACGCGCTTGAGGAGTACCGGCGGGGGAATTTTGAGCGGTCGGTTGCCATCTGCAAAGATGAAATGCTTGAGAATCCCCGCAACATGGAATCCCATGTGGTTATTTGCTGGAGTCTTATCCGGCTTGCGCGGTATCAGGAGGCATTGGTCTATGCCACTGAAGGACTGGGGATCAGTCGTTATGATCCGCGAATCATTGAGGTCCTGGGCGAAATCCACTACTACGAAGGACGCAACGCCGAGGCGCTCCGCTACTTTCAGGAGTATGTTACTCTGGCGCCGGAAGGGCAGCGTATTGAGACTGTTTACTATTTTATTGGCGAGATTTACATCCGTCTGGGTCGGTTCCGCCATGCAGACATTGCTCTTTCGACTGCGGTTCACTGGTTGCCGGGTAACGCGGCCTGGTGGACGCGCTTGGCGTATGCTCGTGAAAGCGCCGGCGACTTACAGGAAGCGATTACGGCCTATGAGCAGGCGCTTGCGTTGAACTCCCAGCTTGCCGATGCGCGTCGCGGCCTTACCCGTGTCCGACAGTTACTGAACGCGCCCCGCTGATCAGCGCCTCTGCGAACCCACCGATGTTTTTTTCCATATATACGCTTGGCTGTAAGGTAAACCAAATCGAGAGTGAAGCCATTGCTGCCGCCTTTCGGGATGCGGGCTTCACCGTGCTTCCCTGGGGCGCGCCTCTTGATGGAACCAATGCTCCTATTCTTGTTATCAACACCTGTACCGTAACCTCTAAGGCTGAACAAAAGGCGCGACGGGTCGTCAGGAACGCGCTTCGGCTGCCCTGTGCGGCACTTATCGTAAGCGGCTGTTACGCAGAGCTGGACGCGCGCCACATAGCCGAGCTTGCGACAGAAGAGCCTGATTTAGCGCCGCTCTTTGTGCTTGGCGGTAGAGGAAAGGACGCTCTGCTTGACTTACCCGGTTTTCTCGCGGCCAGAGTCAAAGACGCGCCTCTGACGACGCTAGTGTCGCAATGGCTGGACGGGATGTTGGTGTCTGGCACTGATGAACGACCAAGCGCCGCATCAGTGTCTGGCGCCCACGACACGGCCTTCCGTTTCAACATATCAGACTTTTCCTTTCACTCAAGGGCATCACTCAAGATTCAGGATGGCTGTGATCACCGCTGTTCCTACTGCCGTGTGTGTCTGGCACGCGGGAAAAGCGTGAGCTTAGAGCCGCAAAAGGCGCTGGCAAGCCTGCGTTTGCTTGAGGAAAAGGGCTACGCCGAAGCCACGCTGACCGGCATAAACATTGGTCAGTACCAGAGCGGCGGCCTTGATCTGGGGACGCTGATTGCGTATCTTCTTGCGGAAACACGATGTATCAGACTGCGGCTCTCATCGCTTGAGCCGGATGGCCTGAGTGAAGGCTTTATCAAGATGCTTGCCTCCCCGCGAATCCGGCCTCATTTCCACCTTTCAGTGCAGTCAGGAAGCCCGATCATCCTTCAGCGCATGGCGCGGCCATATCAAGCTCAGGCCATTGAGGACGGGATCGCGTTGTTGCGTTCGATAAAGACCGACCCCTTCCTTGCCTGCGATATTATCACTGGCTTTCCGGGCGAAACCGATACAGCGTTTGAGGAAACTTGGTCGCTCTGCCGGCGCGTGGGTTTCGCCTGGATACACGCCTTCCCCTATTCCCCCAGGCCGGGAACCATGGCCTACTCGTTCACCGGCCATGTAAGCGAGAGGGTGGCCAGCGCGCGTGTAGAACGCCTGCTCACACTGGCGAGGGAAGGACGCCGCGCCTATACCAACCGCTGGCTCGGCAAAACAGTGGAGGCAGTTGTTGAGGCGCATGAGGATTCCCGCATGGCTTCTGCGGTAAGCGAGAACTACCTTAAACTGCGTATCCCCCGCAACACGGAAACGCCGCTTAAACCAGGGGTTTTGATCCGCTGCCGCTTGAGCAGCCTGCCAGAATCAGAGAAAAAAAATGACGCCAATTTTGACGCGCTGGCTCAGGCGCTTTAAACATATTGAAACTACTTGACATAATTTTACGACTAGTTTAGAAAATATCAGGAGGATAAATTGACAAATAAAATCTTTTCGATAAAAAATATTACCAATGGTTTATCATTGCTCAGACTCTTATCTGTTTTACCTTTTATATTAACCATTCACGACATTCTTATTTATGACTGTTTAAGAAACTGGGTTTTATTACTTGCGCTTACTATAATAATATCGGATATAACTGATGGTTTTCTAGCAAGAAAATTAAAATGTGCAACAGACATAGCAGAATGGTATATGTATTAAAGACAATAAAAACATAAAGGGGAAACAATTATAAAATAGAACCATGACAAGCATTAACCACATTAAAGTAAACAGTCTACTCACCAAAACTCAGATACCTGCCGGAGACTATGTTATCAATCCTTATGTGGGATGTCCCCATAAGTGTCTCTATTGCTATGCGGAGTTTATGAAACGCTTCACCAATCACGAGGAAGCCTGGGGAGATTTTTTGGATATCAAAGTATGCGAAAAAAAAATAAACGTTGAGCGTCTTCAGGACAAAACTGTCGTGATCAGTACCGTAACAGACGCCTATAATCCCTTTGAGCAAAAATTTGAGCGTACCAGGGAAATTCTCAAGCAGTTTGTGAACACCAAAGCGCGTATCGAAATCCTCACCAAGTCCGATTTGGTACTCCGCGACCAAGACCTGTTCGCCCAGATTCCGAACATCAAAATCGGCATATCCCTAAATACCCTGGATGACGGAATCAGAAAGATTCTGGAACCCAGGGCTTCGCGCATACAAAGCCGTATCAACGCCATAAAAACCCTGAACAACGCGGGCTTTGACACCTACATCTTTTTGTCCCCCATGTTTCCCGGCATAAGCGACTTTAAGGCCATACTGGAGGAGTGCAAAACCTATACCCGGAAGTTTTATTTTGAGAACCTGAACCTTCGCGGCGCATACCTTCCAAGAATCATGAACTATATCAGGAAATATCACCCTGATTTACTATCACTGTACGATGACATATACAAATTCAAGAATACGGAATACTGGGAGATTATGGAGCGTGAAATAGCCAACTATTGCGCCGGAAACAATATTGCTTTTGGCTCCTATTTTTATCACGAGAAAATCAAAAAGCAGCGATAGAGGATATCGCTGTTCTGATAGCGCTAGGCGTATCTCCGAAGACAAGGAGAAACACCCGTTGTTTACTTGAATCAGAGAAGCTGTTCGCCGGGAAAAGCGTAGTGATAAAAACTTGGGAAGAGC
>JAIRMT010000101.1 GCA_031258505.1 Treponema sp. | reverse complement strand
GAGCCTGAGGATGAACAGGGCTAGTTCGTAACGGAATTATCCGACCTGGAAGCGGCCCGCGGCCTGCCGCTCTGAGGAAAGCGGGTCTTGAGTTCCTCGTAGACGGCTTTTGCGCCGGGAATGTCCTGAGCTGTCGCCGTCTTGACCGAGCGGTAAAACACAAGCGCGGCCTGATACGCCTCGCTTCCGGCGATCATTTCCGTATCGTCGATGCCTTCCTCCAACTGCCGTACCGAGTTGAGCAGCGTCCACAGCCCATGGGCGTCGGAGAAGTCAACGCCGAAAGCGTCCAGTGAAAGGTAGGGCGGGACAAGATTGGGATTTTGTCGGGCGTAATCGAATGCTTTTTCCACAAAGCCGATGGTCTTCTCGCCCATTTTCGGCAAGGTCTGCCGTTCTGCTGGGGTCAGCGCCAGTATATACGGGGCAAGCAAGGCTCTCGCCTCGTCAATCTTGGTCTGTGCCTGATCCAAAACCGTTGAGGGGATGGCCTGGGTGTGTTGACTGTTTTTCATAAGGGTCTCCTTTTTGACTAAGATGATAGCAGTATAGAGGAACTTGCGGGGGTAGGCAAGAGACGTTAAAAGCCCCCAACGGAGACTAATTTACGCCGCCGCGTTCTCCGCGAAAAGCTGGCGAATGTTTAGGGACTCACAAGCGTCCGCCGGTCAACAGCGCGTAGAGTCTGGGCGTTATCTTTCTTACGAGTATGCCGGCATTGAGAAAGATTAGTATCCCAAGCGCGGCAACGCCGAAGTATTGAAGCAGTATCCAGCCGCCGCGCATTGGGATGATTCGTACACTGAGCTTTTTCATAATCGTTAAGAGCGGTTCGTGAATCGCGTATACAAAGAAGGCGTATTGCTTCAGCCATAGCAGGCGCTGGTATAGCCGCCTGTTCACCACAAAGCAGCGGCTCATCTTTATAAAGAAGACTATGCCCACGACGATGTTAATCGCGGACATGATGGGTATGTCCTCGGCAAAGAACAGGCTGACGATGATGGCGACGGCGTACATCATAATGGCATCACGGCTTCGTATGGCGTCGATGTGTTTATAGCTGACGTTAAACTTCACGATGTAGCAGCCCAGCGAGAAAAACAGCAAGGCGGCAGGGTTCACGATGTAAATGTTCGCATCGATCAGCCATAGTATGCAAAACAGGGTCAATGTGGCGGCAGGAGCTTTGTCGATGAGCGCCTTGATGGGCAGAAACAGCAGGTCAAGGATGAACAGATCACGCAGAAACCAGAACTGGTACACCAATGGATAAGGCGGCGCTCTTCTGAACTTCCCGACAAAGACATCAATAAAGTCGATAATGCTAAAATTACGCACGAGGTTTTGCGGATTGGCGAAGTATGGTTTGGCAAACGGAATCTTCTGGGCAACGAAAAAGAATACGAGCGATAGCACATTCCATATCAGATATGGCGCGAGGATGGTACGGCTTTTCTTCTTCAAGACTGTGATGAAGCTGGTCTCTTTCGCGTACAATAAAAGCCCGGATATCAGAAAGAATAGCGGAACCGCCACACGGGCGATAAGCTCAGAGATCGCGTATCTGATTTTCTCCACATACACTGGAATCTCATAGGTTTCCGCGCCATCCGCAAAATTCATAAACGACACATTGTTGTGGATGAATACCACAAACACAATCAGCAGAAACCGTAACGAATTGATCCGTTTCGACAAGTCCTCATCAAGCATCATTGCTCCTCCAGCGCCCCAGCCGGCTTCAGCGGTTCGGGAGATAGATTACGTTTATAGACGTAGTATATCACGTCTTAAAACGTGATATTAAGGAGGGATTCCGTTTTTTTAGGTAATTTGAGACAATGGGCAGCTTCAAAGAGAATCTGAAATCGGAGCTTGAATATAAAGGGATATTGATAAAGGACCTTGCCGCGTTGTCGGGCGTGAACCGGCGTACCATAGATAACTATCTGAGTACCCATAATTCCATTCCAACTGCTGATGCTGCAGTGAGTATTGCCCAAGTGCTGGGCGTATCTGTGGAGTATCTTGTAACAGGCCGCGAGTCATTTCAAGATAAGATGATTTCGTCTTTCAGCCCAGACCTGCGCCTGATTCTACAAATTGCGGAACAGCTCGACAAACCAGACCGAGAGATCGTACTTAACATGGTGAAACTTTTGAAGAAACGGGAAGACGCGCTAAAAGCTGGTTGAAAAGCGCCTTTCTGTCGCTGCTCCAAGCGTGCAACTCTGCAGCTCAGTTCTTCCAATAAAAATATAAGAATTTTCATGCGCTTATGAATTAAAACGCAGGTTCGTTGTAATAGACTCTGTATACAATTCGCGCCAAACATTAGGCGCTTTTACGGAGGTTTATATATGCAAGAAGTTTCAGCTGTTTTGTCGGGAGTACCAGTGTCTGATTTGCCTTTGAGCGACCTGCGGGAGCAATATCTAGGCGAACAGATTAGCCGAAAAGACTTCGAGGGACGTATCTTCCAGTTCCTCATGGCTCACTACCAGCGTTTTCGCCTGTTCGACCATGATCGGGATGCTTTCACTGATTATCTGTGCTGGCTATACCCCCGTCTAAGCCGAGCTATTGACGCTTATAAAGAAGTCGGAGCCTCATTCGACGCTTATATAGGCTCTATTGTGCGCTGGTCGTCCAAAGAGTACCGGTCGCGGACAGCCGATCATTACATTACTGAGCGCGCTTGCTGGGAAACCCGCGCTATGGAAGATTCTTTCACAGGCGAGTATACACCCACGTATCTCACGGACGAAAGCTTTAAGCCTGTAAAAAAAACCCAGCAGGTACTCATTCTCTTGCTGAAGTCATATTCCTTTGTATCGGATGACTTTATCGCCCGTGTAGCTCCAGCCATAGGCATCAGTCCCGATAAGCTGGCGCTTATGATTGATAAGCTCCATGAACTGCGTGAAGAACGCGAGGAGAAGCTGCGTAATCTTCAGGAGAAGCTGAATTGTCAGTATTACCGCTGTGCGGCTTACCGGAGACAGCTTCAGTCCTTACCTGAAACAGCGGCGCGAAGAGACGCGATACGCGGCCGTCTGGAACGGGCGCAGGCGCGCTATGCCAAGATAAAACAGCGGCTTGCCACCATCAACCGCGGGGCGAGCAACAGCGAGGTCGCTAAGGTACTTGGCATTCCCAAAGGCACGGTTGATTCCTCCCTCTACACCATAAAACAAAAAGCTATGCGTGGCATCTACAAGCCATGAGAATAGTCTGAGCCGCACCACAGGGCAGAAACGCAAACCCCGCAGAACCGCAGCGCTTACTTGCCCTTGGTGTCTTTTGAACCAACAAGCGTGAAAGTTAAGCCTGTCTGATACCGGCACTCAGGGTTAGCGGGGTTAGTGATCTTGCCGTTTGCATAGAAGCCAACACTGCCTGTTGAAAACTCTTTTGGGGTTGCATACAGCCTGCCCCATTCCTGATTGTTATCGCCTATGATTACGATTTGTAAGGACGCGGGAGCCTTGTCATCTCGAATTCCCATAATCTTCTCCTTAGTATTACGACTTTGACGTTTATCGTGATGTTTTCATTATCCACAAAGAGGAATCTTGAATCAAGAATCCGCCTCTGTAAAGAAAAAGCATTATCCCCGGAATAGCGGCGCTGGAGTTACTTAGCGGGACTTGAACGCGGCGCTGGAACTAGTACAATAGAGCGAATGAAGGAGGCTTAGGTGTTAAAAGTTTTTGCCTATCTCAAGCCGTTTCTGTTCAGCTTCGTGCCGGCAATCGCATTTTTGTTTGTGCAGGCGTTCTGTGATCTTACTCTGCCAAACTACATGGCTGCCATTGTCAATGTGGGAATTCAGGAAGGACGACATGACTATATTTTTTCTACTGGTCTTATCATGCTGGGGGTTGCGCTTCTGGGCGGCCTTGCCACGATAGCGGTGAGTCTGCTCTCTTCGCGGGTAGGGGCGGGCTTTGCGCGGAATCTGCGGAAAGCGGTGTTTGAGAAGATAGAGCGCTTCTCCAGCATCGAATTTGACCAGTTCTCAACAGCCTCGCTTATCACTCGCTGTACCAACGATGTTACCCAGATACAGATGCTCCTCATGATGGGTATACGGATGATCTGTTACGCGCCGATCATGGCCATTGGCAGTATTGTGATGACGCTCAGGCTGGCGCTTTCGTTGACTTGGATCATCGGGCTTGCCAGCGCTGTACTTATCGCTATGAGCGTTGTGATCATGGCTATTGCTATGCCGAAGTTCACGATCATTCAGAAGCTGGTTGACCGAATCAATCTGGTTTCCCGCGAGGGACTTTCCGGCCTCATGGTGATTCGGGCTTTTGGCACTCAGGCGCATGAACAGCAGCGTTTTGAAAAGGCTAATGACGAACTCACCAGTACCCAGCTTTTCATTAACCGCGTGATGGTTTTTCTTTGGCCGGCCATGACGCTCATCATGAACACTGTTACCCTGCTGATTATCTGGATTGGGGCGAGGGAGATTGCAGCTTCGATCATGCAGGTCGGCGACATGATGGCGTTCATGCAGTACGCCATGCACATTCTCATGTCCTTCCTTATGATATCCATGATGTTTGTCTGGGTTCCCCGCGCTCTGGTATCTGCTAAACGTATCAACGAGGTGCTGGTTACGGAAAACGCTATCGTTGACCCGGCGCGACCGCAGGCTTTTGAGCCAGTGAAGGGTTTGCTTGAATTCAGGCAGGTGCGCTTCCGTTACAAGAACGCGGAGGAAGACGCGCTCTCGGACATCAGTTTCAGCGCAAAGCCCGGGGAAACCACCGCGATCATCGGCTCAACCGGTTCAGGCAAAACCACGCTCGTCAACCTTATCCTGCGTTTCTATGAGGTAAGCGGCGGTCAGGTGCTGGTTGACGGACGGGACGTGCGGGATGTTACCCAAAGCGATTTGCGGGCGCGGATCGGCTATGTTCCGCAAAAGGCGGTCCTGCTTTCAGGAAGCATTGATTCCAACCTCCGCTATGGTAAGCAAGACGCGACTGAGGCGGAACTTGAGCGCGCCGCGCAGATTGCCCAGGCGATTGAGTTCATCGACACGAACAGCGAGCGCTTTAACGCGGAAATTGCTCAGGGTGGCGGCAATGTTTCTGGGGGCCAGCGGCAGCGGCTCTCCATTGCCCGCGCCATGGTTAAACAACCGGAGTTTCTCATCTTTGACGATAGTTTTTCCGCCCTGGACTTCAAGACTGATTCGCTGCTGCGGGCTGCGCTGCGTGAACATGCGCGTGGAACCACGCTTATCATTGTGGCGCAGCGGGTGAACACGATTATGAACGCAGAACAGATCATTGTGCTGGACAATGGCCGGATTGTGGGGCGAGGAACTCATCGGGAGCTTTTGCAAAACTGTCCAGAGTATCACGAAATTGCTTCATCGCAGTTATCAGAGGAGGAGTTGGATGAGCGACACACCGCGACGAAATAACCCGCGCCGGGGAATGGGTCCAGGCGGCGGGCCTTTTGGCATGATGCCTGGGGAAAAGGCGAAGAACTTCAAAGGCTCAATGCTGGCGCTTATCAAGTATCTGGGCAGGTATCACTGGTCAATTCTTGTCGTAAGTATTCTGGCGATCATTTCCACAATTTTCACGATACTTGGGCCAAAGATACTGGGGCAGGCCACAGACGAGCTTTTCTCCGGCGTTATGCGGCAAATCGCGGGCGAGGGAGGCGTGAACTTCACACGAATCGGTCAGATACTCGTGTTTCTGGCCTGCCTTTACCTTGCCGGCATTGTGTTTTCATACCTTCAAGGCTTTGTGATGGCCGGCATCACCGCGCAAATCAGCCGCCGCCTGCGAAACGAAATCAGCGCGAAAACCCACCGTTTGCCCCTGAGCTACTACGACAAAACCACACATGGGGACATACTCTCCCGCATCACGAATGACGTTGACACCCTCAGCCAGACCTTGAACCAGAGCCTTTCGCAGATCATAACCTCGCTCACCTCGCTGGTAGGCGTAATCATCATGATGTTCTCCATCAGCTGGCAGCTTACGCTGGGGGCTTTACTCGTGATTCCGATTTCCATGGTTGCGGTAACGTTTGTGATTAAGAAAGCCCAGAAGCACTTTGTGAATCAGCAGAAGTTTTTGGGAAAGGTGAACGGCCATGTGGAAGAAATGTTTGGGAGCCACGTTGTGGTTAAGGCGTTTAATGGCGAGGCGGATTCGGTGAGAACCTTTGATGAGTACAACAACGCGCTCTACAACTCGGCGTGGAAAGCCAACTTTTTGTCGGGGCTTATGATGCCCATAACCGGCTTCATTGGGAACATCGCCTATGTAGCGATCTGTATTGTTGGCGGTTACTTCACGGTCAACGGCCTTATGACTGTCGGCGACATACAGGCGTTTATCCAGTACATCCGCAATTTCATGCAGCCCATCACCCAGATTGCGAACATCTCGAATGTATTACAGCAGACTGCCGCTGCTGCCGAGCGAGTCTTTGAGTTTCTCAATGAGCCGGAAGAGGTAGCGGAAACTGCGCTCATGCGTCTCACGCCTGATATCCGTGCAAAGCGGACAGTCGCCTTTGATCACATTTCCTTTGGCTACTCAGACGACAAGATCGTTATCCACGATTTCACCGCTATGATCAGCGCTGGTCAGAAGATAGCTATTGTCGGCCCTACTGGTGCGGGCAAGACCACTATTGTAAAACTGCTCATGCGTTTTTATGAGGTACAGAGCGGCGCGATTACTATTGATGGCCATAACATTCGTAGCTTCAGCCGCAACGACCTGCGCTCAGTATTCGGCATGGTTTTGCAGGATACCTGGCTTTTCAGCGGCACGATTGCTGATAACATTCGCTATGGCCGTCTCAATGCCACAGACGACGAGGTAAAGTCCGCTGCCCTTGCCGCGCAGGTTGACCACTTTGTGCGAACCTTGCCTGATTCGTATAACATGATCCTCAACGAGGAAACCAACAATATCTCTCAGGGGCAGCGTCAGCTTCTCACCATTGCCCGCGCGATTCTGGCAAACCCAGAAATCCTCATCCTTGACGAAGCCACCAGTAACGTGGACACCCGCACCGAGCTGTTGATTCAGCAGGCTATGGATAACCTGATGAAGAACCGTACCAGCTTTGTTATTGCGCACCGGCTCTCGACCATACGCAACGCTGACCTGATTCTGGTTCTGCGCGATGGCGACATTGTTGAGCAGGGAACCCACACCGAACTTCTGTCGAAGAGCGGCTTTTACGCCAGCCTGTACAACAGTCAGTTTGAGGGGCCGAAGGCGGGAGACTAATACGTCGTGGGTTTGATAAAGGCTAGAGAAGCAGGCGCTTGACACAGGAAATATATCTTAGCATTACTATGTTATTAATATGAGCGAGGTGAATCATGCGTTATAATTTTGATGAGGTCATAGAGCGGCAGGGGGCTGGTAGCGTCAAGTGGGATATGGCGCCCCCGGATGTATTACCCATGTTCGTGGCGGACATGGATTTCAGGACGGCGCCGCCGATTATCGAGGCGATCCGGAAAAAAGTTGACCACGGGGTTTTCGGCTATGGCCGGGACCTGGAGTTTCCTGCGGTGATAAAAAAGTGGTTCCATGATGAATACGGCGCGGCGATTGAGGAAGAGTGGATTGTAGTGCTTCCCGCCATCGTGCCAGTTCTCGTAGCGGTGAGCCATTTGCGGGAGGGGCCGGTGCTGATCAATACCCCAAACTACCATGTATTATTGGCCGCCCCCCTCAAGGCCGGCAAAGAAACAATCCTTTCCCCCCTCAAAAATACCAACGAGTATTATGAGATTGATTTTGAGGACATCCAGGCGCGGGCGGGGGATGCCCGGCTTTTTTATCTCTGCAATCCCCATAACCCGGTGGGGCGGGTCTACCGGCGGGAGGAATTAGAGGAATTAAGCGCCTTTGTCCAGAAAAGGAACCTGGTCGTCATCTCCGACGAGGCGCACTGCGGCCTGGTTTACGACCAGCCTCATATTCCCTGGTTTACTGTGGATGAATGGGCTGCGGAACACAGCGTTACCATTATGGGTCCGGGGAAAACCTATAACATCCCCGGGCTGCCCTTTGGTTTTGCCATAATTCCCAGCCAAAAGCTGCGGGAAGAATTCGCCCGGACCTGCTATGCCCTGCCGCATCCAGGGATACTCAATGTTGCTGCGGCAAAGGCTGCCTACGGCCAATGCCAGGAATGGCGGCTTCAACTGGTGGAGTATCTGCGGGATAACCGAAATTATCTGGAAAAACGGCTTAGGGCATCCTTTCCCGCCGCGAAGTTTACCCATGTGGAAGGTACCTATCTCCAATGGATCGACTTCCGGCCACTGGGTATCGAAAACCCCTACCAGTGGCTGCGGGAATATCCGAAAATCCTGCCTAGCGACGGCGGCCCCTTCGGGATTGATGGCTATGTGCGGATCAACTTCGGCACACCCCGGGTACGTCTCGCGGAAGCCCTGGATAGGATCGAACGGAATTTGAAAAAAATTGCTCATCCCTCTTGACAAAAGGGATAAGCTCATCTAAATTCCTAGTAATAATATCGTTTTAGTATTGTAGAGGAGGTTGGTCTTATGTGTTGTTAATCCGCGTGTTCGGCAAAAAAGCTTTGGTTAAGAAGCTGTCATTAACAGGACGTGTTCATGTTAATGCTCGACTAAGTATAAGCGGCGATATGGCTGCTTTTTACAAGGAGTTTATTATGAAGAAGAACAGGATTTTCCTTATATCTATCTTGTTGCTTACGACAGTTGTCGTGATCGCCGGCGCCGCCGGTTCATCCGATAACGCGGGATCCTCCGGGAGCAAACCCCGGGAGATTATCATCGGCGCTGGTTCCGCC
>JAIRMT010000068.1 GCA_031258505.1 Treponema sp. | reverse complement strand
AGATGGAACAGCGGGCAGAGAGATTCAGTGCCACCGGAAAATCCGCACCCGCGTTCCGTCTCTTCTTTTAACACGGGTAAAACTAACCGGGACGGTTATGTATGCGAGAAGTTTTGGGGGTCCCCCCATTTTCTCGAAGTAATAACAGCAGCGCCTGTATGTTTAAATGCTTGTAATATAAGTAAAAGCAGTTAATTACAATATTATATATTGGGGGGGGGGGGGGGGGGGGGGGGGTTGATTAAAATAAAAAAAAAACAAAAAAAAAAAAATTATAAAAAAAAAAAAACACAAAAACTATCCACCCCCGCCCGGGGGGCGCGGGGGCCCCCCCCCCGAAATTTACAGAAATAGAGGCAAAAATAATTGATAATAAATCATTTCCCGGCATATCACACGAGGCGCGCTCTTTGCCGCGAGAATATATGCTGTAAGCAGCCTTTGAATCGGCGTTTTGTACGTCGGCGATCAAGAGAAACAGCAAATTGTTCACTACCTGCGCTTCTATCCAGTATCTCTCATAGTTCATACTTCCATTGTATCAAACTTGTGAAGCTATGTCAACTTTGTTTATCAAATTTTTGAAATATTGATACAAAAAGGGAGCGGCAGATGAAAGGGAAAACCGGGCAGGGATAAGTACGAGGTTTCACGATTGCTAGTTCCTGAAAACATCGCCGCCAAGCTGCGGCGGCAGCGGTTGGGTGAAGCGCGAAGCGCAGCAACACTAACCTTGTTGCTGCGGGGCAAAACCGTTCGGCTGCGGGGCAAAACCGTTCGGCTGCGGAGTAAAACCGTTCGGCTGCGGAGTAAAACCGTTTGGCTGCGGGACAAAACCGTTCGGCTGCGGGACAAAACCGTTCGGCTGCGGAGCAAAACTGTTCGGCTGCGGAGTAAAACCGTTCGGCTGCGGAGTAAAACCGTTCGGCTGCGGGACAAAACCGTTCGGCTGCGGAGCAAAACCGTTCGGCTGCGGAGCAAAACCGTTCGGCTGCGGAGCAAAACCGTTCGGCTGCGAAGCAAAACCGTTCGGCTGCGGGACAAAACCGCGCTGCACAGAGCGCCGCCAAGCTGCGGCGCTGCAATCACGATTCAGGTTTGTCATGTTCCCTGATGAGCTTGGTAAACGTTTCGCCGTACTTGCCCATTTTGACCAGACCTACGCCGGTAATGCCCTGAAACTGGTCAAGGGTGCGGGGCTTTTTGCGGCTCATCTCCCGAAGCGAAGCGTCGGAAAAGATGATGTAGCTTGGTACATGGGCTTGTTTTGCCAGATGACTCCGCAGCGCGCGCAGTTTAGCGAACAGGGCTTCATCCATCTGTCCTTGCTCGAATCCTTGCAGGTTCTCTATCTGCTGGGTAACTACAAAGCGCGGGGGTTCCACCTCTTTTGGCAGCATCATGGACAGGCTTTTCTTTTCAAAGATGATCTCCCCAGAGCGCGGCGACAGGCTGAGTACCGGATACTCATCGCCGGAGAACGTGAGGTAGCCTTCATTCACCAGGTGATCAACAATCGTTCTGATTCGATGGGCGCTTGTGTCAGCCATGATGCCGTAGGTACTAAGCGTGTCGAGGTGGTCCCGTAGCAGTTTCTGGCTTTTGCTTCCCCGCAGAATGTCGATAAGCATGAGTTTGCCAAAACGCCGTCCCCGCTGTTCAATACGGTAGACACAGGAGATGATCTTCTGGGCTGGGAGCGTGATGTCAATGCTTTCAAAGAGGGTGTTACAGTTCGAGCAGTTCCCGCAGTAGCTGGGCGCCTGCTCTCCAAAGTAGGCGAGCAGGCGGGAGCGCAGGCACTCATCGGTTGTGGCATAGAAGGTCATGGCTTTGAGCAGGCTCAAGTTGTGGGCAATGAGCGCCTCGTCTTTAGGAAACTCGTCTCCTTGGGACTTGTTTATGAGGAATTCGTTGATCCGAATGTCTCTGGGGCTGTAAAACAAGATGCAATCCGCCGGACTACCGTCGCGGCCAGCCCTTCCCGCTTCCTGATAATAGCTTTCGATGTTCTTAGGCATATTATAATGGATCACAAAGGACACGTTAGACTTGTCGATACCCATGCCAAAGGCATTGGTGGCGATCATCAGGGGTTTACGGTCGTAAATGAAGTCGTCCTGATTCTCGCGGCGTTCTATGTCCTCAAGCCCCGCATGATAGCGCGTAACTGCCAGACCCTTTACGCTCAGCGCCGTGTGCAGCTCATCGACAGTCTTGCGTGTGGCGCAATACACAATGCCGCTCTTGTCAGTATGGGCGCGGAGGTAGTCAATCAGAGCGTAAAATTTGTCTTTGGGCTTCTGTACCTCAAAATAGAGGTTCTCGCGGTTGAACCCTGTGGTGAGGCTCAAGGGATTGTCGAGGTTGAGAATGGCAAGAATGTCGTTTTTCACCTTGTCCGTGGCAGTGGCGGTGAATGCGGCAATGGTAGGCCGGGTGTTGAGACGCTTAATGAACTCGTTGATGAGCAGGTAGCTTGGCCTGAAATCATGGCCCCATTGAGAGATGCAGTGCGCCTCGTCAACAACTACGAGCGATATACCTAAGCTCCCTCCGAGCAAATGAGCATCATCCCGTTTGAGTCGTTCTGGGGCTATGTAAAGAATCTTATACATACCGTTACGGAGGTTTGCTATGGTTTCATAGTATTCGTCAGGCGCGAGACTGCTGTTAAGATAGGCAGCCGGAATCCCTGCGCTTGAAAGCCCGCTTACCTGATCCTTCATAAGGGAGATCAGGGGTGAAATCACCACTGTAAGCCCTTCAAGCAGGAGTGCAGGCGTCTGATAACAGAGCGATTTCCCCGCGCCGGTAGGCATAACCGCGAGTACATCCCGCTGTTCAAGCAGAGCGTTAATAAGTTCCTCCTGTCCCTGGCGGAACTCGGTAAATCCAAAGTAGTTTTTGAGGATTGCATACTTATCAAACGCTTGTTCCGGCATACCTTACCCTACCGGAAATGCTGGGAGATTACCTCGAACTCGTCCTGAATCATCACTACTGCGTCAACAAGCTTGGGGTCGAACTGGCTTCCTCGTCCGTCAATGATGATCTGCATGGCGCTGCTATAAGAAAACGCGGCTTTATACACCCTTGCGCTCACCAGCGCGTCATACACATCGACCAGAGACAGGAGTCGCGCAGGCAGAGGAATATCAGTTCCGGCGATTCCTTGAGGATAGCCCTTACCGTCAAAGCGTTCATGGTGGCAGTAGCAGATGTCCCGGCAATGCTGGAGATAAGCAGTTTCAGTATTGGAGAGGACTGACTCAATGATCTGCTTTCCAATGGTGGTATGGGTTTTCATAACCTCAAACTCGTCATGATCGAGTTTGCCCGGTTTGAGTAAAATCTTGTCTGGAATGCCGATCTTGCCCACGTCGTGCAAAGCCACAGATTTGGTGATGATGTCTGGGTCCATGTCTCTCAGTTCCTTTGAGTAGGGCAGGCTGTTGGCGATGATGTGATCAATGAGGGCTTTGGAGAAAAACTGGGTGCGCTTCACATGACTGCCGGACTCAAAGTTACGGTACTCAATGATGTTGGCCATTGCCTGGAGTACATTGTCCAGGGTTGCGGTGAGTTCGGCGGCTTTTTTAGCCACCATTTCCTCAAGGCTGTCGCTGTAGTTTTTAAGCTTAATCTGGTTCTGCACTCTGAGCTTCACGATTTCGGGCAGGAAAGGCTTTGAGATAAAGTCAACCGCGCCCGCTGAGAGCGCTTTGTTTTCGGAGTCTGAACTGGTTATAAAAATAACTGGGATGCGTTTGAGCACCTCATCAGCTTTCATAAGCTCAAACATGGCAAGACCGTCCATTCGAGGCATATACAGGTCGAGAAGGATCAGCTTGGGTAAGGGCTTTACGCTGTGCAAGACCTCAAGCGCCGCAATGCCGTTATCGGCGCTTATAACCTTGTACGTGTCCTGGAGAATCTCTTCCAAAATCATCAGATTTAGTTCGATATCATCGACCACTAAAACGGTGTCTGGCGCGTTTGTCTCAGGCATAGTCCGCCAATACCTTGTCTATGCTTATCAGCGTGTTTTCAAAGCAGGTCAGCAAAGGCTCAATCGTCTCCGGCGTGATCGCTAGATCATCTGGTTTTGCCAGCTTGGTTTTGAGCTTTGTATCAAGTTCCTGAGATTGCATAAAAAGTTCGGTAAGGGAAAGATTTCCAGCTACACCTTTTATCGTATGAGCCTCAATCTCAGCCTTCTCGTAGTCGCCCACAACCACAGCGGCGGTAAGCGCCTGTAGATCGGTACTGGCTTTGAACTTCGAGAGTAAGCGCGCGTAGAGCTTTTTGTTATTCATCACCCGTTTCAAACCATCTTCCATATCAATATAGATAGTCGCCATATTTCCACCCACTATTAATCAAATTTTATCCTCAGTTTACTCATCAGGCGTAAGCGCGTCCATAGCTTGCAAAAACATCTTCTTCTGGTCATGCTCTTATTATGAAAGGTGAAGAGGCGATAAACGCCTTAATCAATGGTGCGGAACGCATTATTCAGGGGAAGCGGGACTTTCTGGAACTCTTGCTTGCGGGGTTGCTTGCTCGAGGGCATGTACTTATCGAGGATAACCCAGGACTGGGGAAGACAACAGTTGCCAAAACTGTAGCGCGGCTTATTTCTGGCGACAATGGTCCGCTTCTGTTCAAGCGGATACAGTTCACGCCCGACCTCTTGCCCTACGACATCACTGGCGTTGATGTGTTTGATCAGGAACTCCACACGTTCCGTTTTATGCCCGGGCCAGTGCTGGCTAACATCGTACTGGCTGATGAGATTAACCGTACCACGCCAAAGGTACAGTCAGCTCTGCTTGAGGTGATGGCCGAGCGGCAGGTTACTATAGGAGCCACGACTCATCAGCCGCCTGAGCCGTTTTTTGTTATAGCCACTGAAAACCCTATTGAGAGTGAGGGAACGTTTCCCCTGCCCACTGCCCAGCTTGACCGTTTCATGATGCGTCTCTCACTTGGTTATCCTGACCGGGACGCGGAGCTTGCGATCCTTGCGCAAAATCCATCGGAAAACATTTTGAATCAGCTTGAGCCGCTTATAAGCGCGCAGGACTTTCTTGCTGCCCAAAAAGAGGCTGCTGGGCTGTTTTGTCATCCCGCGCTTCAGGAAGCCATAGCCGACATAGTTCGGGACACGCGGATACATCGGGCTTTTCTGCTGGGCGCTTCGCCCCGTGCTGGCTTGCACTTTCTGGCTGCTGCGCGAGCCCTGGCGCTCATACGGGGGCGAGCTTATGTTATTGATGAGGACCTCATCACCATTGCCGCGCCGGTTCTGCTGCACCGGCTGAAACTTAAGGAAGCGCTTGGAACTGAGGTGAAGCTCAGTGGTGAAAAGCTGATTCGGGAGATCTGCCTTGCGCGGCTCGAAGCACGCCGCTAGAGTGGCGGGCGCTAGCGCAGCGTCTCAGCAGGTGTTTCCTGTTCCACAAAAGCTGGGCGTGTTTGTGCTTATCCTCACGGTTGCAGCGCTTTTCGCGGGCAGACTGCGGGCGGAGATTGCACTCAGTCTGATGGGCGCGGTGTTTTTGGTAACTCTGGGTTATTGCTTTCTTATGACGCTGTTTCTGGGCATTGTGAACCGGAAGAAGGCAGCCGCCGCATCAGTGCGGATACTCACTCGGCAGATACGCGTTGGCGAACAGGTTGAGTTTGCCTTTGCCCTGAATGTGCCTTATGAAGGTAAGCGATTTATCCGTCTGCCCGGAATCCTTGTCCGCTATGAGCTGCGTATTACGACAAAGGACAGGCGGCGTGTTCGCTATATGTTTGATCCGGGCTTTTTGAAAAACAAGGTAAACACGTTCCCCATACTTGAACGAGGCGCGTATTACAGTAATGACGGCGACACCGACCGGCTTATACTGTTTGACGCGCTTGGTTTTTTTCAGCTTGGTTTGCAGGTTCCGGTGGATACGGGCTGCCGTCTGCTTGCCATACCGAAACTGGCGGAACTGCTTCCGATCCAAACCCGTTCTGGCGGTGAGGAACAGCGAAACGCGCCCCGTTTCCTGCGTACTGACAAGCTCATCGATCACCGGCCATACATTCCGGGCGACGATCCTCGACGTATCAACTGGAAACTCTATGGACACATCGGAGATCTCTTTATCAGGGAAGGAGAGCCAGAGTCGCCGCCTCATTCTCAACTGCTCATACTCGTGGACACAGAGGCTGACAGCACGTGTTACAGCGAAGAAGCTGCCCGCTGCGGCGTTGACTTGCTCTGTGAAAGCGCCTTGGCCATTGTCGCGGAATACGCTGAACGCGGCATGGAGTTGAGCGTGGGCTATTCAGGCGGCGACATAGCCGACGGCAATCTTCAGGAACTGGCGGCGCTTCTGGCATACCCTGCGGCAACAGGCTTGCCTACAGAACTGGTACTGCCGATGCCTGTTGAAGAACGGGGCGTACTCATACTCGCCCTGCCAAGAGAGCGCCTCGGTAACAGCGACCTTGATCAATTCCTGCGGAACACGCGGCTTGTGGTAGACATAGTCTTCCTCTACAGCGATGAGTATCTTAGCGCCGCTGCTGAGACCTGTGCGCGCTTCTACGGGCAGAATACAGTACAAGCGCGGGCGCTCAGGCAGAGGAGAGAGAACTCTCATGCATAGCTTAGTGTATCTCGCCTAGGTGAGAGATGCTCCTATGTATGGCGCTTACTCTCTTCCAGTGTGCGGAGATGCAGATACACCGTGTTCTTGGACAGATTGAGGTCGTGAGACACCATGCGTACCGCGCTTTTCAGCTTAAAAATGCCTTGATAGTAGAGGATGCTGATGATTTCCCTGTTTTTATGCGAGACTGGAATTGATGAATCGGCGTTTACATCGTGCTTCACCTTTTCAAGGGAGCGGGCAATGAGTTCCTCCGAGTCATTGATAAAATTTTCAGAGACAAACTCCACCGGCTTATCCAGCGTGGTAAAACCTTCCAGCAGCGAGAGGAGCGGGCTGTCCAGATATAGATTGATACAGATCATACCAATTACGCGCTTGTTCTCCCCAAAGATGACAATGGTAGTTGATTTAACGGGCCGGCCATGCTTGCTCTTCGAGATATAGTTGATATAAGGGTCGGCGTTGTTGGCGTTGATATGCTCAAGCATGGAGAGCGCGAGGTCAGTGATGGGCGCGCCCTCTTTTCTGCCTGAATGATGACCATTGATGATTTTGATAACCGAATGTTCCAGATCAGAGAGATCATGCAGGACAAACTCAAACGCCTCGCCGAGATAAGCGCCAAGCCCTTCCAGCGAGGTTTTGTACGAGTCAAGGAGCTGTCGTTCAGTATTTGTTAAGGAAAGTTCCGTCATTAGCGGTTATAGTATCCCCAATCCTTTAAGCCACGACTCGGCGATAATCGCGTGTCCGGTCGGTGTTGGATGCACGCCGTCTGCTGTGATGTCCACATCACGTTTACCGGATACCACATAGGATACAAAGATGCCATCCATAGGGATAAACACGTCGGCGAAGTCCCGCGCAAGGGCGCGTACCACCGCGATTTTGGGATCAAGGTCTTCCCGCCACGAGAGTTTGTCTGCCATAGTGTTTAACAGAAACGGTTCAATGATCACGATACGCGTCGAAGGCAGATCGCGTTTCACGTTTTGCAGGATCGCGCGATAGTTATGTTCAAACGCTTCGGTCGAGGTGGGGTTATTTGAGTCATAGCGCCGCCAAGTGTCATTTATGCCAATGAGGAAGGAGATGAGGCTGGGTTTGAGCGCGGCAATATCAGCGTCATAGCGCTGAAGAAGTTCTGAAGAACGGTCGCCGGATATACCCCGATTGAGGAAGTTAACGCCATGGCCGGGAAAGAGCGCGTCGTAGAGCCGCGCTACGATTGATGGATAGCCTAAACCGAGACTGCGCGAGTCTTCACGCTTGCGCCCGCAATCAGTGATTGAGTCGCCTTGAAACAGCACTGTAGTATTTTTTGTAAAGATATTTTTCATAATACTAGATTAGCAGAAAACAGGCTTAATAAACAAGCGCCACAGAGCTTGACTTGCCAGCTCCGGACTGACAGCCGCTCCGCTTTCAACGACGAACCTGAAGCTGATACCCAAGCTGTTCGTCGGACATAGACGGCGTTTTTTGTGTAATAGAAATTGAAACCAGAGAACGGGAGAGACCAGCGCTGTCGATGCGGTAGCGTGGATTCGCGGGATCAATAGTCCACAGGCCGTCTATAACGAGTCGGTATTCAAGTTCCACCAGTTCCGCCGGAACAGTGTATACATAGAACAGCATCCCTGAATCACGGTATGGCACGCCCTTTTGTTGCGACTCGGCGTCTGGGTTCGGTATCATGAGTCTCTTGAACCAGTATACTGTGGAAAAGCCTTCATGGGCAAAGGCGATACCAACGTTGCGGTATGAGGAAGGCGCGGTAAAGATAACGCCATCCTCAAAGAGCCTCGGCGACCCGGGCCCTTCGATGTTAAGGAGGTAATCAATAAACTGATAAGATTCAGTATCCACTGCTCCGATATTGCCGATAATAAATAAAAGGAGCGATACAGTCATGATTGTTTTCATCTGTTTATATTTACAATTATCGGTTACTGTTTCAATATCTTGATATGCCATCAATAAAAGCACTTGAAGACTTTAGGAATTCATTTCGTCAGATTGGTAATGAAGCGCTTGTCTTATCCCGCAAGCATTTGCCCATAGAAGACCTTTCTTTGCCATTTGTTGAGTCCCCCCGAACTCCGCCATCGCCTTTGTCCCGTACCCCGGCGCAAAGCGCTCCCGCGCCAAAGCCATCTGTTACTCCGTCCCCAATGAACGCGCCTACGAAGGGCGCGACTGAACCGCCTAAGGACCTTATCGATGAACTTTCCGATGAGGATATCGCTCTTGAAGAGTTTGATGATGGAACCAGTATTCCAGAGCCAGTGATGGCTGCTACGGAAGATATTGCCCTCTCCCAGCTTGAAGACGCTCCTCCCAATAAGATTGAGCCACCGCAAATGTCAGCTATAGTTCCACCTGAGCCAGATACTGCGCCTGACTTTGACGAGAATCTTGTTCCCAGCTTTGAGAAGGCAACGGTCAAACCAGCGCTTTCCGCGCCTGAAAGTCCCGCTATGTCAATGGACAATGTGGATATGGTTCCCTCTTCGGCTGAGGAAAACGTTCCGGCCTCAACGCCTGAGCCATTACCTGACATTGACGAACTTTCGTTAGCTACTGCTGTTCCCTCTTCGGCTGAGGAAAACGTTCCGGCCTCAACGCCTGAGCCATTACCTGACATTGGCGAACTTTCGTTAGCTACTGCTGTTCCCGCTTCGGCTGAGGAAAACGTTCCGGCCTCAACGCCTGAGCCATTACCTGACATTGACGAACTTTCGTTAGCTACTGCTGCTCCCGCTTCGGCTGAGGAAAACGTTCCGGCCTCAACGCCTGAGCCATTACCTGACATTG
>JAIRMT010000067.1 GCA_031258505.1 Treponema sp. | reverse complement strand
GGCGGAGCCACAGTGGAGGCGGCGACCGGAGAGAAGCGGGAACTGATGAGGCCGCCGGTCTCCGGCAAGGAGCTTCCCCATTCCCGTTGGACGCGGCGGCGGAAAGAACGCTTCAGTTTTGACGGCGACAGCGGCAAGACAGTGTACTTCTGCATCCGCTATGAGAATAGTAAGGGCGAAGCTGGGGAGTTTGGCCCGATATTCTCCGCGGTGATTCCGTAGGCGGATAAAAGTAAACATAAGAGATAGGCGGCAGACAGGCGGCTTTCAGGGGATGGCCGCTTGTTTACCGGGCGGTGGAAATTGACCGCAAAGGAGTTTGTATGGAAGCGCGATAGAACAGAAACAGGCATGACGGATATGCGGGTACGCGCATGAGAGGCGTGCAAGCGCGGAAGGTGTTCCATAAAAGCGGCCGTTGGCTGTGGGAACCGCCGCGAAAGAAGAGGAATGTATACGACAAGGTTCGTATACAGGTAGTTATACGCCATAGAAACCGAAAATTTTTGTGGTTTTTATGAAAAATTTAATGAGGTTATTATGAAAAGAATAGTTCTTTCCCTCGGTCTGTTGGCGGTTGGTTCCATTGCTTTTGCACAACAGTTTTTCATCGACGGTTTTGTCAATACTAATTTTGAGAGTGTAACTCCTAATATTGGTATCGGCATTGGATTAAATCCGGTTGATATAATGGCTGGCATGAACTTTTCTATTAACGAGGATGAGTTTGAATATGGAATTCCCTATTCAAACTCTGAAAAATTAGAGAAGTGGAATTCGGTAGGAGTTTATGCGGGTATTGCTCCAAAACCGGTATCACTAGAAAAGTTTACCCTATCAATTCCTTTGCTGCTACAAATACGATTTGGAGGCTCAACATATGAAAGGAGCAAGATTACGGTGAGTCAAGATGAATTAAAGGATTCAAGCCGTTTTGGTATTGATTTTCTCCTTGGCGCGAAAGTTTCATATTTATTATCCACACACTGGAGTATCTTTTCAGGTTTTGTATTCAATGTATTTGAATATACAAAATGGGATAATAATTATTACCTTAATGCTGGATCGGCAACTGGTAAGACCTACTCCAGAACGGAAACTGCCTCGATTGGTTAAACAGTGGAAAAGTGCAAGTAGGGGTACGTTTTAGCATATAAAGCAGTATATATGCGGCTAACGCCGCCGGTTTCTACGGCGTATAACAGGGCTGTTTACGCTTTTTTGTCCTGCCGGAAAAACTTGGCCAACGGCGGAGTCCATGCCGCCGTAAAAAACGTTTCTGGAGTATATTATGATTGTAAAGGATATAATAAATTTACTTTATACAAGTTTGAAAGGAGGAATATTATTCAGTCTTTCGCACTGGTTTATTTATATGGCTCATCATTTAAGCAGGTTGCAAATGAAAGTTCTTTACACATTGACCGGCAATATCTATATGATATATCTTGAAGTTGTAACAACAACAAGATGTACATTAAAATGCAGACATTGCATTGGAGACATCCCAGAAATAAAAAAAGACGCGCAATATTCAATATCTTTTGAAGAGTATAAAAATTATATGGACAATCTTCTTAAAAACATCAAAAGTCTAAAATTAGTTAGAATACTGGGCGGCGAACCTTTGCTCAATAAAGATATAGATAAAATAATAGAATATGCTCTTAAACAATCAAAAATAAAACAGGTTTATTTAGTGACCAACGCTACCGTAATGTTATCAAATGAAGTTGTTAATGTATTAAAAAAATATCCCCAAAAAGCAACCGTTGATATTTCAAACTACAGCGCAAATAAAGAATTAGCATCAAAATTGAAAATTAAGGAAATAATTGAAATATGTAAACAAAATAATATATCGGTTAATTGCCCAGAGAGTTATTTATGGAATCCAATATCGCCAATAAAATATCATAGAAGGAATACAAAAGAAAATAAAAGGTATTACAGAAGTTGCGCGAGTTTGTGTGTTGGTATGCATAAAACACCGGACGGCGGAGCAGCCGTGTTTCCTTGCCTGAGAGCCGGAACATTATTTTTACGAAAAATAGGTAATCAAACGGAAGGGAAAGACTATTTTAGACTTGATAATAAATTACAAAAGGAAGATATAATGAAGGTTCATCTAAATGAAGATTTTGACGCCTGTAGATATTGCAATTTTCTGGAGGATAAAAGAAAACAAGTGTTACCAGCGATACAGAAATAAAAGCCAGCCATGGTCTGCGTAGCGATGCCAGCATATACGCCGCCGCAAAGCCCTTATTCTGGCCGTCAAAACTTCGTCGGACCGCAGGTTCGCAACAGCCGGAACATTATGCGAAACGTCCGAACAAAATTATGGAGTACGCCGATCCATGCGGCGTAAGATAAAATACTGTAAATTGAATTTATTCGTAATGTGTTCGCTTTTTTCTTTGCGTCTTTAATTGTCTGCGATGAATAAATTATTTTGTACATTTCACCATTCTATTTCAGAGAAACAATCCTCAATTTTTTCTTGCATACCAGCAATTATTGATTCTTTCATGCTTGGTATTGAATACAAATAAAGCGTTTCCTCAATAGACCGCCATACATCTTCGGAAATTAATACCGCAGATGAATTTTTACCGGCAATAAACACCGGTTCAAATGTACTCTGGATTTCATCAAGGACAATATCCAGATTTTCTTTTACTTCAGACACGCTTAATACAGACATTTATTTCTCCAAAATATAGACAAAAACAATATAGATCAAATTACTTATAGGTTTGAACACGCTCCGGGCGCTATCCACTGGCAGCGCGCTTATCTTTCCCCAAAAACGCGCGAGCGACTGTGATGACAAAACGGAACCAAACCGGCTCCATGCGCTTGTATACAGCCGCGAGATGCTGTCTGATGGGCAGGTGCTGGGGACAGTGGCTTTCGCATTTGCCGCACTTGACACAGAGGCCGGCTCCGCTGCGGCGCGCCGAAGTTACGCCGGTACTGGTTACATACTGCTGCATTCCGATTACAAAACCTAGGGAGAACGAGGTGTTATAGGCGGCAAAACACGCCGGAATGTTGACGCTGCGGGGACAGGGCATACAGTAGGCGCAGCCAGTGCAGTGTATCTTATAAGAAGCGTTGAATACCGTAAGCACCTGCTGGTAGGTTTCATGCTCGGTCGCGCTCAACATCCCAGCAGCGGCCTTATCTGCCAAGGCGAGGTTTTCCTCAAGCTGACTTTGCTCGCTCATGCCGGACAGCACTACCGTAGCTTCAGGCTGATCCCAGACCCAGCGCAGGCCCCAAGCTGCTGGCGAAAGGGCTGGATTCGCCTTTTTGAAGATACTGACCGCTTCAGGGGGAAGGCCGTTTGCCAACTTTCCCCCCAGCAGAGGTTCCATGATGATGACTGACATTCGTTCAGCGGCCTTTTTCAGACCCGTAACGCCAGCCTGAAAGTTTGGGTTGGAATAGTTGTACTGAATCTGACAAAAGTCCCAGTCATATTCGTCGAGGACTTTGAGGAACTCATTCACGCTTCCATGAAACGAAAAGCCCGCCTGCCTGATACGGCCCTGTTTCTTCTGTTCTGCGATCCATTCCTCAATCCCCCAGGCTTTGAGCTGCTGCCATAAGGCACTATCAGTAATCATGTGCATCAGATAGTAGTCGATGTAGGAGCTTCGCAGGCGTTCCAGTTCTTTATTGAAGAACTTGTCAAAGTCCGCCTGAGCCTTGACGAATACCAGCGGCAGTTTTGTGGCAATGAAGACTTTGTCCCGCGCATGGTTTTTGTCGAGAATCGTCCCCAAGGCTTCCTCACTTCCGGGATACATATAAGCAGTATCAAAATAGTTCACACCGTTATCAATCGCCTTCATTACCAGCGCTTCGCTCTTCCTCATGTCAATAGCGCCGAGATTTTGAGGGAAACGCATACAGCCGAGTCCCAGTATGGATAGTTTGTTCCCTGATTTCTTGTCTATTCTGTATTGCATAGCTTAATACTAAAGCAAAGGCTGCTTTTCGCGCAATATATTAAGGCGAGGTGTTATATGTATGTACTTTCTTATGTGCCGTTTGGCGCGGACGGGATTATCATTCGGATAGAGGCGGATATACGGCGGGGCATACCGGGGATAGACATCACCGGCCTTGCCGAAGGCGCGGTGCGAGAGGCTAAGGAGCGGGTCATGGCGGCATTCCGCAACTCCGGCTATACTTTTCCGCCTGACCGTATCCTCATCAACCTTGCGCCTGCGGGTGTGAGGAAAGGCGGCGCGTACCTTGACTTGCCTATCGCGCTCGCGGTGCTTGCCGCCGCAAAGCTGGCTCCATCCGCTGAAGACCTTATTGTTATGGGGGAACTGGAACTTTCCGGCGCGCTGCGGCCTGTGCGCGGGGCATTGGCCGCAACAGTGGCTGGTCTGCAGGCAGGGATTCAGGATTTCATCATACCAAAAGAGAATGGATGGGAAGCAGCCATTCTCGCCTCCGGCAATGTCAGTGCGGTGTCTACTTTGCGGGAAGCGGTACACGCCCTGATCGTCCGGGCTGAGACAGGTTCTCTGCCAATGACCCAAGCAGCTGGCATAGCTGCGGCGGAGCAGAACGTACCATATATTGGCGATTTTTCTGAGGTTCACGCTCAGGGGCGTTACAAGCGGGCGCTTGAGATTGCGGCTGCGGGCGGACACAATCTCCTCGTGTTTGGCCCGCCTGGGGCTGGTAAGACTATGCTGGCACGGCGTATGCCGTCTATCATGAGCGACCTTTCAACAGCCGAGTCTGTAGAAGTAACGCGGCTGTACAGTCTCGCGGGTCAGTTGGAGGGCAACCCTTCGAGTCTCATCACGCGCCCGCCATTCCGCTCGCCCCACCATTCGGCCAGCGCTGAGGGCATACTTGGCGGCGGCAAGAACGTGCGGCCTGGGGAGATAAGCCTCGCGCACTTTGGCGTGCTTTTTCTGGATGAAGCGCCGGAGTTTCACGTCAACGTACTTCAGGCGCTGCGTGAACCGCTTGAGGATCGGATTATCAGCATTTCCCGCGCTGAAGGACCAGTTCGTCTGCCTGCTGAGTTCCAACTGCTTCTGGCCGCCAATCCCTGTCCCTGCGGCAGGCTTGGTATGCATGTTTCTTCGTCTCATTCCGAAGACTCGGTGGAACTTGCCGGCATGAACGCAGCCTCCTGCTTCTGCTCACCAGAAGAGATTCACCGTTACTGGCGCAAGTTCGGCGCGGCCTTGCTTGACCGCATGGAACTACGAGTAGCGGTGAGTAATCCTGGGCTTACACGCATGAACGGCAGCGCTGAAGAACCAAGTGCGCGCATACGGGAACGGGTTATGCGGGCCGTAGCCATACAGTGCGAACGCTTCAAGACCGCCATTCACGGCGCAGACACAGCGAATAGGGCTTACACTGTTAATGATACTCGCCGCAATGCCCGTATGCCGGTTGCCTTGATCGAAAAACACTGCATTTTGAGCGATAACGCGAAAAAAGCCTTTCAGACTGCATCAGCCAAGCTCGGCTTATCAGGACGCGCCTTTCACGGTATCCTACGCGTCGCCAGAACCATCGCTGATCTTGAGGCCACGGATTGTATCCAGACCGTTCACCTGCTGGAGGCCATTCAGCACCGCCGTTTAGGAGATGACCCTTACGACATTCTTACGGTCGATGAATAGCAAGCGCGCATGGAGAACTGAGGTCGCAATAGCAGTGGCTGTCATCCGCTGTCCCTGATGCGGCGGGGCTTTATTTTTCCCCCTTTTTTGTCGATAGTGAAACGATGTTGCGAATAGTTATAGCGTTTTGTCTAGCATTCCCTATTATTCCTTGTCTGATGAATGCTCAGATGACTCCAGGTATTTCAATAACAAATGATAAGACGGCGGCGCCAAGTGTCGGCGCTCGGATGTTCCCTTCTCTCTTTTTGACCGATGGACTTTCAGCCTTCAAAAATCAGGAGGCGGCCAAGCCGTACTGGGTTTCCGAACAGAGCGAGGTTAAGAGCGGAGATTTTTCCCTGCTCCTTAACAACGACATTATTGCGTACTATGGACATCCAAACTCGCGGCTCATGGGTATTCTGGGGCGTTACTCCATAGAAGAGGTTGACCGGCAACTGGCTGAGTATGCCGAGCAGTACCGGGCAGTGAACGAAGGGCGGGGTGTGCTTACCGCATTCTATCTCATCTATGGAACTGTGTGGCCTGCTGGAGAGATTGGCCGTATGGGAGACGAGAATGTCATGCGCTACATCAACTATGCCCTTGAACACAACATGCTCGTATTTCTTGACCACCAGATCGGTAAGTACACGCCGCTTGAGGCTATACGATTCCTCTTGCCCTGGTTGCAGTATCCGAATGTGCATCTTGCGCTGGACCCTGAATGGCGCACCACGCGCCCCATGGAAGAGATTGGCTTTGTTCGGGCCGAAGAAATTAATAATGTCCAGGGGGAGATGGAAGATTATCTTATCAAGAACAATCTCCCAGGAGAACGTATGCTCGTGATTCACCAGTTTAAGCCGCTGATGATTCAGAATCGGGAACGGATCAGAAGCGATTTTGAGCGGGTACGCCTTGTGCATTGCGCTGATGGCTGGGGAACTGCCAATCAGAAACTTGGCACCTACCTTGAGAACGCTAAGGCGACCAATATACCGGTCAAATCGTTCAAGATATTTCTTCCCTCAAGCACGACTTCCAACGTTGACCGGCCCGTATTCGAGCCGCAACGAGTGATGGGACTCAATCCACGCCCCTATCTTATTCTGTACCAGTAAGTTATAATGAGTTATGCGATCACAAAAGGAACACAGTCTCGATAATCGAATCATTGAACTTATCAGGGAACTAAAGCTTTCCGGTAAGGCCGAGGAAACGGCGCGGCTCATCATTGGTGATGATGAGATTCAAGCCATGCAGGAATACGCCAATACAGTGTCTATCGTACGACTTGGCTACAATGACCACGGGCCAGTACACATGCGTACCGTGTCGGTGAACGCCCTGCTCATGCTGGGACTTTTGCGAAACGCGGGAATTCAGACCAGTGTGGAAAAAGAGGAGTGCGGCGTTTTTGAGGACAGCCTCATTGCCATTCTCCTTGCCGCCTTTCTCCATGATATAGGCATGACCGTAAGCCGCCACGACCATGAAATCCACAGCGCGTATATGGCGTACCCGATTCTTGAGCGCATTCTTAAGCAGGTTTATGCCGCTGACACCCAGAAGCGGGTCATGGCCCAGTCGTTAGCGCTGGAAGGTATCAGTGGGCACATGGGTAACCGCCCGATTCATTCCCTAGAAGCTGGCCTGGTCCTCATTGCTGATGGTTGTGATATGACCAAAGGACGCGCGCGTATCCCTATGGCGCGCGCGGAAGCGCCCAAAGTCGGCGATATCCACAAGTATTCCGCCAACTCCATTGAAGACGTCCGTCTTGTAAAGGGCAAGGAGAAACCCATACGCATTGAGATACACATGTCCAGTGAAGTGGGCCTCTTTCAGGTTGAGGAAGTACTATTGACAAAGATTGCTGCCAGTCCAACCAAGACCCACATTGAACTGTTTGCGCAGGTTCTGGACGGGGAACCTAAGCGCTATCTCTAACACCAAGCGTTCCTCATGGGTTGACGCCAAAAGCGCTTGCACGAGTTGCTGGTTTTCGTTACGATGGAAAAGCTAATGAAGACGCTGGATTGCGCTCATGTGAGCGCGTGGATAGAAACAAACGAACAAGGAGGGAAACTATGTCACGAACCTGCGATATCTGCGGAAAACACACTATCACCGGAAACAAGGTGAGCCACAGCTTACACCGTACCCGCCGCGTATGGCGGCCTAACCTCATCAAGGTAAAGACTGAGGTTGACGGCACAACCCTGACACTCAAAGTATGTGCGCGCTGTCTGAAAAGCGACAGAGTTACTAAAAAGGTTAACGTATAAGCACGGTACCGCGCGGATGGCCGGCCTCATTACCAGCCATCCTCCCGCGTACTTGGTTTCTAAAGTGCTTTTCGTTGACGTACCAATGCCTGGAGGTTCTTTATCTCACGCTCAAAAGCCGAAATGTTCCCTCCCAGCATTGCTGAATCGCAGTATTGACCCAGGAAGTGTAGATTATCCATGATTTTATCTTCCAGTTCCACGCTTCGTTTGCTTTTAAGCGGGGTCAGATAGCGTAAATCCTCGATTATCTGGTTAAGGGAGCTGTGTACTATGCTGTATTCGTTTGGTAGGTCTGAAATCTTCAGGTCCACTGCTGCGGCCAGCGATTGTAGTTTCTTAATTGAAGCCAGGCGCTCGGCCCGACCAGTGCCGGAACCGCCAAAGTAGGCGACATACACTAGAGCCGCAAAGAAGACAAACAGAATCGCCTGCGCGATAAATGCAATGCCTATCTCCACCACGACGCCGACATTCGCGAGTATCACCAGTACAATGCTTATGATGATATACAGACCAATCCCGGTTAGAAGCATGGCAAAAGAGCCAACCTTTCCCACAAAGGAGAAAAACACCAAAGGAGAACACAAGACCAGATACATGAGCGATATGGATATCCATGTGAACCGACTAACCATACTCAATTCTGTGTTTTTCGTTGAAAGAAAAAAGATGAGTGTGATAATACTTGCACCCAAAACAAATAAAACAAGTCTCAATAGAATGGACTGACTTCTCGTCATACGGCCTCCTATTGGAAAAGACTAGTATTATTTCTCTAAAATGACAACCATGAAAGGGCGAAGGCGGGCCCGCCTTATACTAGCGTTTTCCCATTCGCGCCATCATAGACTGGGCCGCCGCCGGATTACGGCTCATCTTGGACATCTTTTTCATCATGACGCGCATCTTCTCAAACTTCTTGAGCAGACGAGCCACTTCAGCCACCGAAGTCCCGGAGCCGCGGGCAATGCGGGTTCTGCGGGACGGGCCAATGATGAGGTGGTTCGCCCGCTCTTTCTTGGTCATTGAGGAGAGTATAGCTTCCTGACCCTTGAGGTCTTCCTTGTTAATGTCATCCTCACTGATCTGGCCGGCCATACCCGGAATCATGTCAAGCATGGATTGAAGGGAACCCATTTTCTTTACCGAGCGGAGCTGGGAAAGCCAGTCCTCAAGCGTAAAGGTCTCCTTCTCCATCTTGTTGGCAAGTTCCTCGGCCTCCTTCTGATCAATGACCGCCTGCGCCTTTTCCACCAGGCTCACCACATCACCCATACCCAATATGCGGCCCGCGATACGGTCAGGGTGGAACGGCTCAAAGTCTTCGGGCTTTTCACCGGTACCTACGAACTTAAGCGGCTTGCCCGTGATGGTCTTGAGTGAAAGCGCAGCCCCGCCGCGGGTGTCTGAGTCAAACTTGGTCAGCACCACGCCGCTCAGTCCGATCTTCTCGTCAAAGACCTTGGCAATATCCACCGCTGCTTGTCCGGTCATAGAATCAGCCACAAGCAGTAACTCGTCGGGATTGGAGGCGTCTTTGAGGCGGGAAAGTTCCTGCATCATGGGTTCATCGATCTGGAGCCGACCAGTGGTATCAATGATCATGGTGTTGATCAGGTTCTGCCGCGCCCAGGCAAGCGCCTCTTTATAGACCGCAACGCTGTCTTTCGCGCCATCATGCTTGTATACCGGTACATTGACCTGTTTCCCCAGTATGGCAAGCTGGTCCATGGCCGCCGGGCGCACAAGGTCGCAGGCCACGAGTAGAGGCTTCCGGCCTTCTTTTTTAAGCCGCAACGCCAGCTTCGCGGAACTGGTCGTTTTACCTGAACCTTGTAAACCCAGCATAAGGATGCAGGATATGGTATCCGGGCCTTTGAGCCGCAGTTCCTGCCGCGTATCACCGAGGAAGGCCACAAGTTTATCGTGAACAATCTTGATGAACTGCTGACCCGGATCCACCGAGCGCAGTACCCGCTCGCCTTTGGCCTCTTCCACTGTGGCGTTGATGAAGCGACGAACCACGCGGAGGTTAACGTCGGCCTCAAGGAGCGCCATCTTGATCGTCTCAACCGCGTCATCGATGTTTTTCTCCGTGATGCTTGACTTACCAGAAATGAAACGGAAAGCATCAGAAATTTTTTGAGTTAACTTATCTAACATAGTTCCCCCTGCTGGATGATAGACGTTCACCATGCGTCAAAAAAAAGGCAGTCCTGCAAGACTGCCTTTGTATTATAGCAAGGAGAGGACTCGAACCTCCGACCTCCGGGTTATGAGCCCGACGAGCTGCCAACTGCTCTACCTTGCGTTGATGTCTTAATACTAATACGTTGTTTCAAAAACGTCAAGTGGTTTTAGGATTTTTTAATAAAAAAACTCCGTTACAGAGTATGCGGGAGCAACGGGGTGTTGAAGATTTCTCCTTGAAATCGTATAGTATGCGAAGGGAACAAATCCTCCGCCCTCCAGTTTTACATCACAAGGGGCGGGTATTAAACCCCACTGTAAGGGAAACAAACCGATGCAAAATAAATCGCCTGAAACGCTTGTGGTGGGAGGTCTTGCCACCAACTGCTACTTGTACCCGCTGGAACCAGTGCCAGACACGCCATTCTGTCCCTGCGTAGTCATTGACCCAGGTGCCGATGCTGACGTCATCATCATGCGGCTTAACAGCTTGCACTGGTATCCCCGATACATCCTGCTCACCCACGGACACTTTGACCATCTGGCCGCCCTGCCCGCGCTCTTTGCCCATTACGACGGCAAGCCGGAAGTCGCCATCCATGAGGCTGACGCAGCGTACCTTGGCCCGCAGGCGCGACAGGTTCACAGGCAAAGCTTTATCGCAGTTACGGGGAACAGCGCGTACGTTGACGCGCTTTGGGAAAATATGCCGCAAGCAACGCGCCTGCTTGTTGAGGGTGATTGTATAGGCTCTCTGCGGGTGCTTCATCTTCCCGGACACAGCCCCGGTTCCGCCGGCTTCTACGACGAGGCGGCGGGGCTTCTGTTCAGCGGGGACACGCTGTTCATGGACGGCTTTGGCCGCGTTGACCTCCCCGGCGGTGATGCCCAAGCTCTTGCCGCCAGCCTCAAACGGCTCTGCATAGGCGACGATAGCGGGTCTATAAAAGAAAATACCCTTGTTTATTCAGGACACGGCGCGGCAACTACCATTG
Organism: Treponema sp.; assembly: GCA_031258505.1. Lineage (GTDB taxonomy): Bacteria > Spirochaetota > Spirochaetia > Treponematales > Breznakiellaceae > JAIRMT01. The sequence goes on along the minus strand of JAIRMT010000067.1, from coordinate 809 downwards.
GCGAGGAAAAGTCCAAGTATCGCTGGTCTTAGCAAACCCGCTGAATGATAGAGACCATCATATCAGGATAAACGCATAGAACTTCCCCTGCTTCCGGCATGGGAAGAGTGTATTAGCCATTTATGTCTCCTATTGCTCCGTTCCATGGCACGCGTGTTCCGTAACGCAACACGCGTGTTCCATGACGCAACACGCGTGTTCCATGACGCGGCACGCTTGCTCCATGACGCGGCACGCTTGCTCCATGACGCAACACGCTTGTTCCGTAACGCAACACGCTTGTTCCATGATGCAACACGCTTGTTCCATGACGCAACACGCTTGTTCCATGACGCAGCACGCTTGCTCCGTAACGCAGCACACTTACTTTATGGGGGAATTTGGCTGGCTGAGGCAGAGAACGGTAGGAAAGTCGCGGTATATTATCGCCGGTATGACCAGACGTGAGAGGTATTCGCCGCGTCGGTGAGGAAATATCGGCAGGTAGAAAACAAACCTATTACGATACAAGCTGCTTAATATCTAGGACCTTCAGAGCCTCCTGCTTCCATGAAATGCGCTTCTGCGAAGCGGCTGAATTTCTATGCGTTTCCTGGGTCTGTCTTCGTTTTCCCGTCTATCGCTATGAGCTTCAGCTCTTCCCTGAAAGCCGCGCGTCTATCATGTATCTTGATAAACACCTAAAGGGATGTACGCTTACTCCATGGAAACGCGATTGACTTATACATACTGGAAAGACGGGGATTACTTTGTTGGTTACCTGAATGATTACCCCGATGATTCCACGCAGGGTTTGACTATGGGCGAAT
>JAIRMT010000102.1 GCA_031258505.1 Treponema sp. | reverse complement strand
ACCGTCAAAGCCAATAATGAAATGCTGTCCGATGTTGTGTTGTAAAGTCATGTGCGCATGATAAGAGCCGCCAATACCTCAGTCAAGTGTCTTGAATGTTAAAGTTCAGAGGGGGAAGTCGCGGCAGATTCGCTGCCGACCCCTCGCTTCAAAGCCTCCGGCTTTTCCGCTTCCCCCTCTGCGAGGCTTCGCCCGCTCTGCCCCGCAACGCCCCGCCTTCTCTGCGAGGCACTATCCCGATGCTCCGCCTCCTCTGCAAGGCTCTGTCTCCACGCTCCGCCTCCTCTGAAAAAGAACGTAAAGAGCGATGGAGGCAACAGGGGCTTCATCATCAGAAAGAGCGGCAATTCAAAGTATCAAAGTTATAGCGTCTGACACCGCTGGCTGGCGAATCTGCGCTAGACGCGGGCGCTGCGGAAGGGGAGCCGTGAAAGCCCACAAACAATAATCTTCCATTCCTCCCCGCTAAGTCTTAGAGCGTCTCTTAAGCGTAGTTAAGAGCGTCTCTTAACCATAGTTAAGATAGTCTCTTAAGCGTAGTTAAGATGGTCTCTTAAGCGTAGTTAAGATGGTCTCTTAACTACCGTAATGCCCGTATACGCGCCGGGCGGCGGGACAATTTCTATACGACGCTGAAGTACGCCTTTTGCCGATTTCTCCATGAAAACGGGGAGGCTTTTATCCTTTTGTCTGGGAGATGAGCCTGACGGGTGATACTTTGCATTGCTGCGCCAGCAGCTAGTTGCCTTCCTATATCAGAATGGATATGCTGACGATACGAGACGTGGATGTTTGCGACTAGGCTGACATTCGCGCTACTTTCATAGAAGGTAACAGAGAATGGCGGCTAGAACCGAAAAGAATGTACAGAAAAAAACGCTGGTGATCGTTGAGTCGCCGGCAAAAGCAAAGACTATCGAGAAATACCTCGGCTCTTCAGCGTATACCGTGAAGGCGTCTATGGGTCATCTCATTGACCTGCCCAAGTCGCGGATCGCCATCAGGGTGGAGGATAACTTCGAGCCTGATTACATCACTGTGCGCGGGCGGGCAAAACTGCTCAAGGAGATACAGGATGAGGCGAGGAAGTCTGATGAGGTCTTGCTTGCCAGTGATAATGACCGCGAGGGCGAGGCTATCGCATGGCATCTCAAGAACGCAATCGCGGCTAAACAGGGGGATCTTCCCATACATCGGATCAGCTTTAACGAGATAACCCCTACAGCCATTAAAGAGGCGGTGGACCATCCGGGAGAAATCGACCCTGACAAGGTAAACGCCCAGAAAGCGCGGCGGGTACTCGACAGGCTGGTGGGTTATAATCTTTCCCCGCTTTTGTGGAAGAAGGTAAAGAACGGCCTCTCTGCAGGACGGGTGCAGTCTGTGGCTCTGCGGCTCATCTGCGAGCGGGAAAAGGAAGTTGAATCCTTTATACCAGAGGAATACTGGACGCTGGAGGCTGACTTTAAGCAAGGAAGAGCGACATTCACCGCGCAGTTGGTAAGCTGGAAGGGTATCAAGCCGGAATTGAAGAACGAGGCTGAGACGCGGTTTATCATTGAACAGCTTGACGGCGTGGTTTGTGTGGTAAGCGATATTCGTGAGCTTGACAGGACAGTGCGGCCCCGTCCGCCGTTTACCACCTCCCAGCTTCAGCAGGTTGCGGCGAACCGGCTGGGCTTTACGAGCAAGAAAACCATGCAGCTTGCCCAGCAACTCTACGAAGGCGTGAACATTGGCGCATCGTGGGTGGGGCTTATTACCTATATGCGTACTGACTCGGTGCGCATATCTCAGGCAGCCCTTGACGAGCTTCGCGCATGGATTGCAAGCAACTACCCCGAAGACCTGCCGGCAAAGGCTGTGGAGTATGCGCTGGGGAAGAAGGCGCAGGACGCGCATGAAGCCATAAGGCCAACCTATGTTACCTACACGCCAGACAGTGTGCGTCCTTACCTCACACGGGATCAGCAGAAGCTCTACACGATTATCTGGGAACGCTTTGTGGCAAGTCAGATGAATAGCGCGAAAACGCGAACCATCAGCACGGACATTCAGGCTGGAGACGGGCTGTTTCGCATAGCGGGAACCCGTATTCTTGAAAAGGGTTTTTACAAAGTAACCAAGACGCTCGCTTCAAAGGAAGAGAAGGGGGATGATTATCCTAACCTCAAGTTGGGCGATACGGTTGTGGTGGAGAAGTTTCATCCTGAACAGCATTTTACCCAGGGGCCGGCGCGGTATACTGACGCTTCTATTGTAAAAACGCTGGAGGAAAAGGGCATTGGCCGGCCATCGACCTATGCGCCCATCATTACAGTGCTGCTCGACCGTTACTATGTAACCCGCTCGAACAAACAGCTTGTGCCAACGATACTGGGACGGCTCATCTGCGATATGCTTGTGGAGCATTTTCCCCAAGTGATTAACTCGGACTTCACTGCTTCGATTGAAAACAAGCTGGATGAGGTTGCGGAGAACCAGCTTCCCTGGTCTGATATGATTCGCGAGTTCTATGAGCCGTTCAAGACACATCTTGACGAGGTTGGCAAAAGTCTTGAATCGTACAAAGGCTCTCTCGACGAAGCCACTGACGAGGTCTGTGAAAAGTGCGGCAGGCCCATGGTGAAGAAACTGGGGCGCTTTGGTTACTTCATAGCCTGCAGCGGCTTTCCCGAATGTCGGCATACCAAGTCGATTCCCCTTGCGGTCTGTCCTAAATGCGGCGGCGATATTGTGTTGCGGAAGACCAAGCGGCGCGGCAAAGAGTTCTACGGCTGTACACGTTATCCAGAATGTGATTTCATCAGTCATTTCAAGCCGATTCAGCAGAACTGCCCCAAGTGCGGGCAGTTCATGGTAGAAAAGCATGACAAGAAAAATGGTTTTCACAAAGCCTGTATCAACCCGGCCTGTGATTATCTTCATAGTATTGATGATGAAGAAGGTAAGATTGATGAAAGCTAAGACAGGCGCGGCGCTTCCGGCTGTCATACAGGAGTATCTGAGCTACTTGAATGCGGTGCGTGGGGTCTCTGCTAAGACTATTGAGGCGTATCGTATTGATCTTGCTCATTTTGCTGAATACTGCGTTGAGCAAGACATACTGCTTGCCACTGCCACTCCGCTTGAGGTACGGGGTTTTGTCGCGGCGCTTGGGGACAAGGGACTTGCTGAGGTGAGCGTGAATCGCGCCCTTTCCTCAATTCGCGGCTTTTATCGCTGGCAGCTTCGTATGGGCTATCGTGAAGATGACCCGTCTGTGTTACTGCGGAACCTGAAGACCCCACAGACCCTGCCGAGCTTTTTGTGGGAAAGCGAGATGGCGAGCTTTGCGCGCCTGCCTGACAGCGCAAAGATACTCTGGCCGGAACGGGACAAGGCCATGATCCTCATCATGTATTCGGCGGGACTGCGGATTTCGGAACTGGCCGCTCTATCGCTGAACAACATCGAAGATGGCTTTAATGGGGTGCGAGTGCTGGGTAAGGGTGGCAGGGAGCGCTACGTCTTTTTTTCTGAGGAAGCGCTGGAGGCGCTGGCTGCGTATCTTCCCTCACGAACTGCGAGGCTTCACGGCAAGTCCTGCGACCGGTTCTTCATCAACCACAGGGGCGATCCTATTTCTATACCCGGAGTGCGCTGGATCATTAGCGAGTATGCGAAACGCTCCGGTCTTGGGAAAAACATTCACCCTCACTCGCTGCGGCACAGCTTTGCCACGCACCTGGTGAACGGTGGCTGTGACGTGCGTGTGGTGCAGGAGCTTCTGGGACACGCCAGCATTGCCACGACTCAGCGCTATACCCATGTCAACATGGGCCGCCTGAAAGAGGTTTACGCAATGGCGCACCCTCACGGGAAAGAGCCATGAGATACGGAATGAAATATCTACGGCAAAACGTGCAAAACATGAAACAAGGAGAAACAGTATGAGTAAACAAAAAATACGGGGTACCACGGTTCTTGCGGTACGGAAAGATGGACAGGTAGCTATGGCCGGAGACGGTCAGGTTACTCAGGGTGAAACCGTGATGAAGAATAATGCCCGCAAGGTACGCCGTCTTATGGATGGTAAGGTGCTTTGCGGCTTTGCCGGCTCAACTGCCGACGCTTTCACCCTCTTTGACCGCTTTGAGACTAAGCTCAAAGAGTTTTCCGGGGACCTTCTACGGGCAGCCGTGGAACTGGCAAAAGATTGGCGCACTAACCGCGAACTGCGGCGGCTTGAGGCGCTCTTGCTTGTGGCGGACAAGAGCAAGACCCTGCTCATATCCGGCACCGGCGACGTGATTGAACCAGCGGAGAACGCGCTCGCCATTGGCTCTGGCGGCAACTACGCTTACGCGGCGGCGCTGGCATACCTTGAAGGCAGTAACTTCAACGCTGCCGAAATCGCAGAGAAAAGCCTCAAAATCGCGGGGAATATCTGCATCTATACCAATGGGCATATTACTTTGGAGGAGTTAAAGTAATGAGTGATAAACAATTAAAACAAAAAACAAGCGCCCAGAAAGCGGGCAGAGGTGTGGATGCCCTCATAAAAAGAGAACTTACCCCCCGCGAGGTTGTCGCCGAGCTGGATAAGTACATCGTGGGTCAGAAGAAGGCAAAGCGGGCTGTCGCAGTGGCTCTGCGAAACAGGATTCGCAGACTGAAGCTGGAGAGCGAAATGCGGGAGGACATTACGCCCAAGAACATCCTCATGATTGGCCCAACCGGTGTTGGCAAAACCGAGATTGCGCGCCGACTCGCCAAGCTCGCCGGTTCGCCCTTCATCAAGGTGGAAGCGACCAAGTACACCGAAGTCGGCTATGTGGGCCGCGACGTTGAGTCCATGATCCGCGACCTTATGTCTGCTGGCGTGCAGATGGTGAAGCAGGAAATGCAGGAAAATGTTACTGCTGAGGCGGAAAAACGCGCGGAGGATGCCCTGCTCGACCTGCTCCTTCCCGGAACCGGCAAGAAGCCCAGAGACAACAAGCCTCAGAGCGGCGCGCCCATCATCAGACCCATGGGTTCATTCGCCATAAACCCGGATAATGGCCCAGGACCCGGCATCATGGGTACGACTATTCAGGTGGGTATCCCGATCTATCGCAATAACTCCAAGGTGTCGAACAACGAGAACAATGACAGAGACCAGCCTAATGACAATGCTCAGGCCGAAGCCCAGCAGGAACAAGCTGATCCAGTGATTGAGGACGCAAAGGATAAAACACGAGAAAAGTTCCGGGCAAGACTCCGCGAAGGTAAACTTGAGGACAAGATGGTAGAGATTACAGTGAGCCAGACTCCGCAAGCGCCGCTTATGATGGGCGGCGGGCTTGAGGACATTGAGTCCGCCATTTCTGGAATCATGGGCGCGGTGGGCGGCAGTTCCAAGAAGAAGCTCGTTACCGTAAGCCGGGCGCGGGAGATACTCATTGCCGAAGAACTGGAAAAGCTGGTTGACCGCGACCGTGTGAACGATGAGGCGCGTCAACGGGTGGAACAGACCGGCATCATCTTCATCGACGAGATCGACAAGATCGCGGTGAAGGGAGAGCATGGCGGCGGCCCAGACGTCTCCCGCGAAGGCGTACAGCGCGACATTTTGCCGATTGTCGAAGGCGCAACTGTGAACACCAAGTGGGGGCCAGTCAACACTGACCACATCCTCTTTATCGCTGCCGGCGCTTTTAACGTTAGCAAGCCCTCAGACCTGATCCCCGAACTTCAGGGACGCTTCCCGCTGCGCGTGGAACTTGATTCTCTGGGTAAGGATGACTTTTTGCGTATCCTCACCGAACCCAAGAACGCGCTCACCAAGCAGTACGTTGAGCTTATGGGAACTGAAAAAGTTGAAATTGAATTCACGCCAGAGGCAATAGACCGTCTGGCAGCCCTTGCCGCTGAGGTCAATACCCGCCTTGAGAACATCGGGGCGCGGCGGCTTCATACCATCATGGAGGCTCTGCTTGAGGAACTGTCTTTTGACGCGCCAGACATCTCGCCGTGCAAGGTATCCATCACCGAAGCCTATGTAAACGAGAAGCTCACCGATCTGGTAACAGATCAGGATTTGGGGCGCTATATTCTTTAACCTCAAAAGGAGTTTTTATGGCGACAGATAATCCCGCGCCCGAAATGATCGAGGAGGGCGTACACAATTTCAGCCCAGCAGACCGCTATGTGCAGTCAACAGACCCGCTCATTCAGGAGCGGCTGGAGTGGTTTCAAGACCAGAAGCTGGCGTTGATGATGCACTGGGGGCCATACTCCCAGCTTGGGCTGGTGGAGTCGTGGGCAATGAGCGACGCTGACGCTGACTGGTCGAGAACCGGCGTAAACTGGACCGATGATGGCGAGCTGTTCAAGCGGCAGTACCGGGCGCTCAACCGCACGTTTAACCCAATCCGCTTCCAGCCTGAGCTTTGGGCTGCGCTGGCGGCAGACTGCGGTTTCAAGTACCTCATCTTCACCACCAAGCATCACGACGGCTTTTGTATGTGGGACACAGCCTATTCTGCATACAAAATCACCGCGCGCGACTGCCCATTTCACAGCCACCCCCAAGCCGACATCACGCGCCATCTGTTTGATGCGTTCCGCGCACAAGGTCTCGGCATTGCAGCCTATTTCTCTAAGGCTGATTGGTACACGCCGTATTACTGGAACCCGGAGTTCCCCGCTGAAAAAACTGCGCGGGGGCCTTCATATAAACCCGCCGAACACCCAGACCTTTGGGAGGGGTTTAAGAACTTTACCAAGAATCAGGTGCTGGAACTCTGTCGCAACTATGGCAGGCTGGACATCCTGTGGTTTGACGCGGGCTGGGTGCGCGCTCCCAAACAAGACATTGACCTGGGCGGCATTGTTGATGAGGCGCGGAAACTGCAACCCTGGCTTTTGTCAGCGGATCGCACGGTTGGCGGGCCGTATGAGAACTACATCACGCCTGAACAGTGCATCCCGGACAAGCCGCTCGGCGTGCCTTGGGAAAGCTGCGTTACTGTCGGCACCTCGTTCTCCTTTGCCTACGAAGACCGCTACAAGTCCCCGCGTGAACTTGTCCACCTGCTTTCCGATATTGTAGCGTTTGGCGGTAACCTCGCGCTCAACATTGGTCCCCAGCCAGACGGACGTCTGCCTTCTGGCGCAATAAAAAGCGTCCGCGGCCTGGGGGAATGGCTCAAGAAGAACGGCGAAGCAATCTATGGTACCCGTACTGTCGTACCCTACAAGGTGGATAATCTGCGTTACACCAAAAAAGCCAACGTCGTCTATGTGATCTACCTCTGTCCCGAAGGCTCGACCCTGCCTGCTATTATCAGCTTTCCGTGCGCCACGCTGGTTAAAGTCGCGCGCCTCCTCGACACTGGCGAGACCTGCGCCTTTACCCGCGACAACGACAAGCTCAGTGTTACGCTCCCCGCCGCCAAAGTGGGTACAGACCCGCTGGCGCAGGTATTCGCGCTTGACTGATGTTTCCCATTACCTCACGCAGAGCCGCAGAGAGGAATCATACCTTCTTTCCCCTCTGCGTGAGTTCATCTTAGTCAAGATTTTTTGGATGGAACATACAGTTCACCATTGAGATATACGACATTCGTTGGAAAAATATACATCATCTTTTGGATGGAACATACAGTTCATCAGCACTCTGACACGTATCGCGTCAGCAGGCTGACACGTATCGCGTCAGCACTCTGACACGTATCGCGTCAGCAGGCTGACACGTATCGCGTCAGCACTCTGACACGTATCGCGTCAGCACTCTGACACGTATCGCGTCAGCACTCTGACCCGTATCGTGTCAGCAGGCTAACACATATCGCGTCAGCCTGCTAACACGTATCGCGTCAGCAGGCTCAGTTTAAGACTTTACTGCACCAGCAAGGCCGTTGTAGATGTAACGTTGGCAAAACAGAAAGAGTATCAACATGGGAATCGTTGCCATCAGTACCGCCGCACTGACTACCTCGAAAGGTGTGGAAAGTCCACTGAAAAAGCGGTAGAGCGCCACTGTCAGGGTTTGCGCCCCGCGAATGAGGTAGAGGTTCGGGATATAAAAGTCGTTGTAGATGCCAATACCTTTGATGACTGCTAATGTTACGATTGCCGGTTTAAGCAGGGGCAGAATGAGGCTGAAGTAGATACGGAAATAGCCCGCGCCGTCCAGCAGACCCGCCTCGTCCAGAGACACGGGAATCGTGTTGAGGATGTTTATTACGATGTAAATATCCACAATGCCGACGCCTGAATACAACAGCATGAGCGAACCGGGATGGTTTATCAGACCAATCGTGTAGATAATGCGGAACACGACAACCTGAGTCGTTACCACCGGAATGAACATAGTTAAAAGATAGGCTCCCATTACCAGCTTTTTGCCGCGAAAGTTGAAGCGCTGCAGCACAAACGACACCATACAGCAAAAGTTGACGCCGAAGAACAGGGAAACCGCAAGGATGGCCAGCGTCGTAAATAGGGCGCTGAACAGGTTGCCTACCCGGATGGCATAGGCAAAGTTGTAGAGGTTAAGCCAGTTTTCCGGCGCTTTGAACACCGAGGTTTCTCGGAACTCCACGCCTGTCTTGAACGCCATAAACAACAGCGGGATCAACGGCACGATAACAAACGCCACCGCGAGGACAAGCAAAATATACCTGAGCGTCTGATACAGTTTTGATTCTGACAACATTTAATCTTTCTCCTTGACAAGTAAGCGCTGCAGTAGAACAGAAAAGACCACCACAAAAAAGACCACGATTGACATTGCCGCGGCGAACCCGACGCGCCCGTCGTTCATGCTTTGCTGAATCTGAATGACCGGTACCGAGGTGTTGTTCGCGCCTCCCAGCATGATGTAGGGGATTTCAAACACCTGGATAGAACCGGAAATACTGAGAAGGACATTGATGAAAAGCACTTTCTTGATGAAAGGCACCGAGATATGCCGTATCTCCTGCCACTTATTGCAGCCGTCAATCGCGGCGGATTCGTATAGTTCCGAAGGGATAGCCTGAAGAGACCCAAAGAACATGATGAACGCCATGCCGTAATACCGCCAGATGCTGATTGACGCAATCGCCGGGTTCACGATTTTCAGGTCTTGCAGCCAGTTTCGGGTAAGCGATTCAAACCCCAGTGAGCGCAGTATGGTGTTGAACGTCCCGTTGCTGTTGAAAAAGGTGATGAAAATGGCCGCAACAATGATGCCGTTCAGCATATAAGGAAATATCAGTATGCCTTTGAAAACGCTCAAGCCGCGGAATTTCCCGTTGACAAGAACCGCCAGCACAAACGAAAGCGCCAGTTGGGGAATGGCGACCAGAAGATACCAGAGGCAGTTTCTGAAGAGCAGAAGATACTGCGGGTCAGAAAATATACGCTGGTAGTTCCGCAGACCGATAACCTTTATTTTGCTTACCCCGTCCCAGTCCGTGAACCCTAGGAACACATTGAAAATAATCGGTATATAACTAAAAACAAAAAGCATAAGCAGCGGCACTGCCAAAAAGACCGCGATCAAGAGGCGCTTTTGTTTTTCCATGTCCTGTATTTTTTGCATTTTTTCTCCTTCATCAAGTATCGTAGTTGTTCCACGGCATTGAATTGTGGAACAACCGCTATTCCCTCAGTTTTTATAGGACGCGCCCCGTTCTTTGCGATACTGGTTATACAGGTCGTTCTGGCGTTTGATCTGGGCGTCGTAGGCGCTCCAGTCATTGGGCTTGGTGATGTCCAGCGTATCAAAGGGAAGTCCCACCCATTTGTTGTCCGCCAGCAAATTGGCATCCTTAAGAATTTCATCATTGTCGATGCTGTTCTGAGTCAAGGGCGCGGCAATGATTTGCTGTACCTCACCGCGTTCAACACGGCTCTGGATCAGGGTAAAATGTCCGGGCGCGATAGGGGTAACGTCTTTATGAACGGCGATGCAGCCAATCTGCGCCAGGTATTCGGGCTGATGCGCCAGAAAATCAAGGTACTGTTTCGCTTCTTCAATATTCTTGCTTCCCGCGTTGATCGCGTACGGCTGGGCGGGATTCACAAGGATATACCGGCCATTACCGAAATCTGGAACCGCGTCAAATTTGATAACATCGGTACGGACGCCTTCGGGTACGCGGCTTATGATCTGCTGTACAACCCATGAGCCAAAAAGCATCATCCCGGCCTTACCGTAGGCGACAGAGTCCATGGCAATACCAAAATCAGGATACACTTCCTGTTCAAAAAAGCCCTTTGATTTCCATGTGGTGTATATTTTAATGGTCTTACCCACTGGATATGCTTCGCTGAAAGGCTCTGGGTCATCCAGCATTTTTACAAAGCTGTCGGTTCTGCCGCCAACATAGTTTGAGATGTTGCCCAATACGCTCATGGGCCAATTTTCCACCCGGTGTAAAGAAATCGGCGTAATGCCCGCGTCTTTAATCTTTTGCAGCATCATTTCAAATTCCGCGAAATCAGTGGGAATTTCATCGTACCCCACAGCCTTAATGACGTCTTCGTTATAAGTGAGGGCTTCCCCGTATTCTTTGGCAATATTCAAGGCTCTCAATGTCCCGTCAACTTGAGGCATAGCGGCGACAAGTTCTTTGCCATAGATAACCTCGGCTTCCGCCACCGGCATAATCGGCGCCATGTACCGCTCATACTCCGCGTTGGTTATCGTAAATCCCACGCTGAACAGATCAAGCCCAGGATCGCGTACCTGCAAAAGCTGTTTGATCACGTTGCCGTCTGAACCGTATCCCACGAATTCCACCTCAATGCCGGTTTCTTCGGTAAACTGATCGGTCAAAATCTTCTGCCAGGCCGTTGATGGGTCCCGGTAGGTATTCCCGCTTGCATCCTTCTTCTCATCTCCCAGAATGAGCTGGGTTTGATGCGTGTAAACCACGAGCTTCTTCTTTCCTGTTGTGGTTGCGGTTGATTCCGATTTGTTACATGCCGTTACTGCCAATACCGACAAACCAATAGCCGTGAGACCCGCTACAGTGAGTCTTCTTTTAAGATTTTTCATGTTAGCCTCCAAAATGTTTAATTACCTAATTGTTTAGGTTAACACAATCTATCTCTTTATTTTTATTTTGTCAAGCAAAATTTTTTACCTGTACGATTTTGTCTTCGGGGGGGTACGATTCCAGTATTCTTGACACCTACCTTGCCAAGAGATACGTTGCTCCGTGTAACTTTCTACCGAGAGATGCGGTACTCGTTAGAAAACATACGCATCTCTCCGCCGAGAGATGCGGTACTCGTTGTCAGATTGGCGGCTCTGGCGTCAGGCGTTGAAGCGTCTTTATCAAAAGATATGTTATCGGTATTGGGAAAGATCCGGCAGTTCATCAAGGGTGATGGTATACTCATGCCTATACACCTTTTCTTTATGAGCCTGCGGGTTATGGTACTCGCCAGTCCAGAAGTTGTTCGCGTCGGTCTGTCCCTGAGTTGATTGCCAGCCGTCGTTCCATGTCATAAAAAATGACCACTTGGCCCCATCACTGATGAGCTGGTCGGGATCGGGCATGGTTCCATTCTCCGTGTAGGCAATGATACGCGGCGCAGAGTTATAGGTTGCGCTTTCGGCATAGCGGGCGAACTGGGAACTAAAGTCGGGAACGCCGTTCCTAACCGCGGGATATATGTCCTGACCAACAATGTCCACTGTAGCGGGATCCGGGTAAAGGTCGCGGCGCTGACCGTTCCATACCCAAACCAGATTGTCCAGCGCCTTTACCTCAACATAATAATGGTAGATATACTCCCACAGCGCCTTATATGCAGCCGGGCTGTTGCTCACCTGAGCGCCGCTGCCGGTTCCCCACCAGAACCAGTTTCCGCTTGCCTCGTGAAGCGGGCGCCAAAGGACAGGCACACCAGCAGCTTTGAGCTTTGCCAGTTCCACAGCTACTAAATCAAGGTCTTCCTTAATCAGGGAGAATTCAGCGGATTCGGTTTTCAGTCTGCTGGTCGCGGCGTCGTAGGGTATACGGAATGTGGTGTGATTATTGCTGGCGAATGCGGTATAGAACTCGTCATTAGCGGCGCGCTGCAGGCCGGTACGCGGCATCCGCCAATGCCAGCAGAACGCGACAATGCCATGCTTACCGGGGATCGGCGGATTTTGCCACCATGCGATGGCTTCCTCAGTCTGTTTGGAGCCGCCGCCGCCAAAGCTGGGGTTGCGAATGTTGAGATAATCAAAACCCTTAATCGCGGGATACTTGCCGGTATCGACAAACACGCGCCTGATCATATCCATACTGTCATCCCACGAGGTGTCCATCTGTCCAGAGAGGATGTGCTTGCCATACTCGCTGGCCAGATAGCTGAGGAGCCGCTCCCGCAGCGTCGGCTCCTGTCCCTGTGCGAACACACCCACGCCCGCCATTACCGACAGCACCAGTCCCGCTGTTACCCTATTACCCGTTTTCATCATAGCCCTCCACTCTGCTATTTTTCTGTGTTATTAAGTAACTATTTGATGGATTATAAGTATTACGTTTACTTGTCAAGTGATGAAACGTGGGTAAGCTAGTCTCGCGTCAGCACTCTGACACGTGTCGCGTCAGCACTCTGACCCGTATCGTGTCAGCACTCTGACCCGTGTCGCGTCAGCACTCTGACACGTATCGCGTCAGCAGGCTGACACGTGTCGCGTCAGCACTCTGACCCGTATCGTGTCAGCACTCTGACCCGTATCGTGTCAGCACTCTGACACGTATCGCGTCAGCACTCTGACACGTATCGCGTCAGCACTCTGACCCGTATCGTGTCAGCACTCTGACCCGTATCGTGTCAGCACTCTGACCCGTATCGTGTCAGCACGCTGACCCGTATCGTGTCAGCACGCTGACCCGTATCGCGTCAGCACTCTGACCCGTATCGTGTCAGCACTCTGACCCGTATCGTGTCAGCACTCTGACCCGTATCGTGTCAGCACTCTGACACGTATCGCGTCAGCCCGCTGACACGTATCGCGTCAGCGGGCTCAGTTTAAGACTTTACTGCACCAGCAAGGCCGTTGTAGATGTAACGTTGGCAAAACAGAAAGAGTATCAACATGGGAATCGTTGCCATCAGTACCGCTGCACT
>JAIRMT010000188.1 GCA_031258505.1 Treponema sp. | reverse complement strand
AAGTATGTGTTTCATACACGGGCGAGTATGTGTCTCACACGCAGGCGGGATCGAGACACGATCGTAGACAGGTATGCGCCTTGTTGTATGGAGCGGGTTAATGAAGCCGTGTATGTTGCCGGCGTATCGGGAGTATCGTTTATGAATCCGTGGGTCAAGTTTAGCACTCATGGCGGGGATGCTTTATTTAACTTAACTATAATAACATTCTTCGTTCTTTGTCCGCTCTTTTCTCGCATAAGTAGAACATTTATACGCTAAGATGAAAGCTCTAACTTAGCGTATAAAACTTCCATACGCTAAGATGAAAACTCCATACGCTAAGATGGAAGCTCTAACTTAGCGTATAAAACTTCCATACGCTAAGATGAAAACTCTATACGCTAAGATGGAAGCTCTAACTTAGCGTATAAAACTTCCATACGCTAAGATGAAAACTCTATACGCCAAGATAGAAACTCAGTATGTGTCTCATACGCGGTCGGGATCGAGACACGATCGTAGACAGGTATGCGCCTTATGTTATAGAGCGGGTTAATGAAGCCGTGTATGTTGCTGGCGTATTGGGAGTATCGTTTATGAATCCGTGAGTCAAGTTTAGCACTCATGGCGCGGGATATTCGCCGGGCTTATCTGTGTTCAAGTCCTTTGCTTCTCGCTGGATTCTGCTTGCATTAGCGCTCAACCATCTCTTCTACTGAGGGCGAAGCAGCCGCCGCGAATTGTCTTTTATAACAAATAAACAGACCCCATGTGCGCTTCCACTGTCGACGCGGCGCCCCTTGCATGAGCGTTCAATCTGGTATAGGCTATTCTAAGAGGAGATGTTATGGAATTCTTACTGGAAGGTGTTCTTGCGTTAAGCTGGCAGCAGCTCATCATGTTTTGCATTGGTTTTGTTCTTATCTATTTAGGCATTGCCAAAGAATACGAGCCAGCCTTGCTCATGCCTATGGGCTTTGGGGCAATACTAGTGAATCTGCCCTTGAGCGGCGTACTCAATCAGGTCATGCCTGGGGTTGGGGAGACTCACGGGGTAATCCAGTGGCTCTTTGAAAAGGGCATCGGCGCATCCGAAGTCATGCCTCTGCTCTTGTTTATCGGCATAGGAGCGATGATAGACTTTTCTCCCCTGCTATCCCGGCCAGTGTACTTCTTATTCGGCGCCGCCGCCCACTTCGGAATCTTTGCCACAATAACCCTGGCTTGTCTTTTCGGCTTTGACTTGAAAGACGCGGCAGCCATAGGCATCATCGGCGCTGCTGACGGGCCTACTACCATACTCGTTTCCCAAGTCCTGCGTTCCAACTATTTAGGGCCTATCGCAGTAACCGCCTATTCCTATATGTCCCTGGTACCCATCATCCAACCCCTTGCCATAAAGTTGACCACGACCAAAAAAGAACGGATGATTCGCATGGACCCTGTGGCCAGTACCGAAATACCGCGCATCCTCAAAATCCTCTTCCCCATTGCCGTAACCATCGTCGTAGGCTTTATCTCCCCTTCCGCTGTGGCGCTTATTGGCTTCTTAATGTTCGGGAACCTTATCCGGGAATGTGGAGTCTTGGAGTCTCTCTCTGAAACCGCTCAAAAAAGCCTTTCCAACCTGATAACCTTGCTTTTGGGCATCACCATCGCCTTTACCCTGCAAGCTGAGACCTTTCTCACCATGGACACACTCAAAATACTGGCGCTGGGGCTTTTTGCCTTTATCCTCGATAGTGTCGGCGGAGTCTTGTTTACCAAATTCCTCAACCTCTTCTTAAAGAAAAAGATAAACCCCATGATAGGGGCTGCGGGCATTTCCGCGTTTCCCATGTCCTCACGGGTTATCCAAAAACTGGCCCTTAAAGAAGACCCCACCAACATATTCCTGATGCACGCGGTAAGCGCGAATGTATCCGGGCAGATTGCTTCGGTGGCGGCAAGCGGCTTAGTTTTGAACCTGATACTCTCGTACTTATAAAAGGAGCGCCTGCATGAACGAGACGATTTTGAAGAATGTCTTTGACTCCCTGGACATTATGTGGAAAGGGATGTTGGGTCTTTTTGTGGTCTGCGGCGGCATCGCCATACTCATGATGATTATTACCAAATGTATCAAAGGTAATGGCTCCCGAAAAACTGACGCTTAGGGTGCGGTTTTTTACCTGATGGAGCAGCAAGAAGAAGCCGCCACTCCGGCCATCCGCGCCACAGTACCACACATCATCGCCACAGTACCACAATAGCGGTATCGCGCCATTAAACCACAGTGAAACACCCGTCAATGATCACATCACAGCCTGTTGTATAGGCGGCGCTGTCGGAAAACAAGTAGATGATAGCTCCGGCTAGTTCTTGAGGAGTACCCATGCGGCGCATAGGGATTTGCGCAAGCCATGCGTTGCGATAGTCTTCGCGGATAGCAGCCGTTAGGTCGGTCCAGATATAGCCGGGACTGATGCTGTTGACCCGTATGCCCTTGCTCACCCATTCCACAGCCAGCGACTTGGTGAGGTGCTTAACCGCCGCTTTGGTGGCGTTGTACGAAGCCTGCGGTTGGGGTGTGTTGATGATGCTGGCAGACATGGACGCGGTGTTGACAATAGCGCCGCCCCTGTTGTGGGTGATAAGCCATTTGCCAAACTGCTGCGCCATGTAAAAAATTCCATTGAGATTCACATCAATCACTTTGAGCCATTCATCAGGCAATACATCTTCTACCGGCGTCTGAATACAGATGCCCGCATTGTTCAGGAGTAAGTCCAGCGTACCCATCTTGTCTGCGGCGGCGGCGATTCTTTCCCTCACCTGCTCCGGCTTGGTAACATCGCAGTAGAAGCTGGCGGTTCTGACTGGATACTTGTCCGCGATTTCTCTGGCAGTTTGAGCGGCTGCTTCTTCAAGCAGGTCAAAGATAACAATGTCGGCTCCTACGGCAGCCATATTTTCCGCCGCGCATTTCCCAATGCCGCGCGCTCCGCCCGTAACAATCGCAACTTTGCCCTGCAAGCCAAACAGTTTTTCTAAATGAGTCATGTTCTATCCTTCTTCTTATGGTAGGTTTTAATACTCTGTATCATACATGATATGATTCTATGAAAAAATCTTCAATGCCTCCGCTGTTTGTGCGCTTGCACACCCTGCGGCGGAGAACCGGCGCTGGCTTTACTCTACAAGCGTTGTGTACTCGTCAGAAGCAGGTTATACTAAGTCAGGTACATTCTATGAACAAAAACAAAAGTTGTGCTTCGTTGAGCATGGCGGAACAATGGAGTAACAGGTCATTGTTCCGTCTTTTGTGGCCCCTTATTATCGAACAGATTCTATCGGTTACTATGGGCGCGGCTGATACCGTTATGATGAGCAGCGTGGGCGAACATGCAGTTTCTGCGGTTAATATCGTTGACAATATCAATAACCTACTCATCATAGTCTTTGCCGCGCTTTGCACTGGCGGAGCAGTGGTGGTCAGCCAGTACATCGGGCGCAAGGACAAGCGCAGTTCCCGCCTCGCCAGTAGGCAGCTAGTCTACACAGCCATCTCCGCCGCGCTTGCTATCATGGTTATAGCTCTGATTTTTAGGAAGCCTATCCTCTGGCTTTTCTACGGCGCTCTCAGCGACGATGTACGAAGCGCCGCTGAAGTGTATCTGCTGGTAACATCGCTCTCCTATCCGAGCCTCGCGCTTTACAACGCCAACGCAGCCCTGTTCCGTGCAGCGGGCAATAGCAAGGTAACCATGCGGATTGCCCTGCTGGTGAACATTATGAACATTGGCGGCAACGCCTTTTGTATCTATGTGCTTAAAATCGGCGTTCTTGGCGCGGCGCTTTCCACGCTGTTGAGCAGAACCACTGCCGCCATCATCACCACAGTCATGCTTGTCCGTGAGAAACATTCACCTATAAGCCTTGTGGGACTTCACAAGCTCCGCTTCATACGCTCCATGCTCCGCAGTATCCTGAATGTGGGCGTACCCAGCGGACTTGAAAGCTCCATGTTCCAGTTAGGCCGGCTCCTCACCCAGCGTATATTTCCCACCTTTGGCACCACAGCCATTGCAGCCAACGCCATTGCTAGTGTCATTAACTCTTTCTCCTTTATGCCCGGTATGGCCTGCGGCATGGCGCTGCTCACTGTAGTTGGCCAGTGCGTAGGTGCAGGCGATTACGCCGAAGCCAAAAAGCAATGCGCCAAACTGATGAAGCTGGCCTACCTCATCATGTTTATTATGAGCGGTATTGTTTTGCTTTTCATGGAACAACTGGTCAGTCTCTTTAATCTCT
Source organism: Treponema sp. (assembly GCA_031258505.1). Taxonomy (GTDB): domain Bacteria; phylum Spirochaetota; class Spirochaetia; order Treponematales; family Breznakiellaceae; genus JAIRMT01. Next base: position 5,612 of record JAIRMT010000188.1, on the reverse strand, counting down.
CTCCAGAAGCCGGTGAGCTGGCAAAAAGTTTCCTGCGTATCCACTGTATTTCCATGATGATTGGCTGGCCGATCAGTTTTGCCCTACCAAACGCCCTACGCGCTGCTGGCGACGCCCGTTTCTGCATGATTGCGGCCACCATATCCATGTGGACAGTTCGGGTAAGCCTCGCGTACCTGCTCATCTACACCACCAGCATTGGTCCGGTCAGCGTATGGCTGGCAATGGGTGGTGATTTCTTGGTTCGAGGCTCCTGTTACACATGGCGCTGGTTAAGCGGCCGCTGGCAAACCAAGAAAGTTATCTAAGTGATTACCTTTGTTTGCCAACGTCCATGCAGAGCGCCATGATTATGCCTAACTCCGTGAGTAGTTCGGGGCTTCTTGAGTAATGGTTACATCGTGAGCGTGGCTTTCGCGCAGGCCAGCGGCAGTGATCTTCACAAAGTTACGATAGCGCTTGAGCTCTTCAATGTTCTTGCAGCCGCAATAGCCCATGCCCTTGCGAAGGCCGGAAACAAGCTGATGGAGGTAGTTGCGCAGTTCGCCTTTGTAAGGGACGCGGCCTTCAATGCCTTCGGGTACAGGCTTTTCATCTTTGGTGATCTGGTAGCGATCCGCTGAACCGTCCTTGATCGCGCCCATACTACCCATGCCCCGATATTCCTTGTAGATACGGCCGTCAAAGATGATTTCCTTGCCCGGAGCTTCCCGCAGACCCGCGAAGAGGTTGCCAATCATCACAACATTAGCGCCAGCGCCAATGGCTTTGGTGATGTCGCCAGAGAACTTGATGCCGCCATCGGCAATAATGGGTATGCCGGACTTGGCGGCTTCCTCAGCGCAGTCCCAGACCGCCGTAAACTGCGGCACGCCGACACCTGCCACGATGCGGGTTGTGCAGATAGAACCGGGTCCAATGCCCACCTTGATCGCGTCTGCGCCAGCCTCAATCAGACGGCGCGTTCCTTCTTTTGACGTTACATTACCACCAATCACGGGAATGCCGAATTTGTCTTTAATGCCGCGAATCGCGTCCATTACATTTTTGGAATCGCCGTGCGCAGTATCAAGCACCACATAATCCACCTTAGCGTTTTTGAGAAGCGGCATACGAACCAGAAAGTCCTGCGGGGACACTGCCGCGCCTACAATCAGCTTGCCGCTTTTGTCTGTAGCCGCATTGGGGAACTTGTCGCGTTTCTCCATATCTTTCACCGTAATCAGTCCGGTGAGGCAGCCATTACTATCAACAACTGGCAGTTTTTCAACGCGATTCTGGTCAAACTTTACCCGCGCACTGGCCACTGATGGCTCGCCTTGCTCTACAATCACCTGTCGCGTCATCACGTCGGTAACTGAAAGAGAGTCGTCAGTACAAAAACGCAGATCGCGGCCTGTGATTATTCCCAGTAACTTGCCATCAATGTCCAGCACTGGCATACCTGAGACGTTAAAGCGGGACATGGCGAGCTTCACGTCCCGAATCTTCGCGTCCGCGCCAACAGTAACCGGCTCCTCAATGATCCAGTTGAGGTAGCGCTTTACATGCACCACCTGTCTGGCCTGTTCCTCTGGACTCAAGTTCCGGTGTATAACACCTGAACCACCCTCAAGCGCAATGGCAATGGCCAGCTTCTCCTCAGTTACCGTATCCATGGCTGATGAAATGATAGGCGCATTCAGGGTAATGTCCGCGCAAAGCGTAGCGTGAACGTTGCAGTCTTTAGGCAGGATTTCGGAATAACCGGGCAGTAAGAGAACATCGTCATAAGAATAGGCTTCATTAAACATAATTTATCTCCTTATATATTTGTTTCACTCGCATAAAGCGCGAGCCTGCTCCCTCAGAGCAGGAGTTTTTGTTACATCAGTTTTTGATACTTGGCGGCGATTTCCCGCGCCTTCTTAACCGCAAGACCGCAGTACAGCTCAGGCTTGGCGAAAAACGCGAGAGTATCAGCGGTAGAGGCGCTTGGACTGAGCCCTAGTTCCGCCATTTTTCCACTGATACGCGCAAGCGCGTCTGGTTCGCGGGCAAGCGCCTCGACAAAGCTGAGGCGTTCCTTTTCAGCGGCCAGCGTAATCTTGCGGATCACCTCATGGGCGTCTGACACCCCGCTCTCCGCAAGCAGGATGTAGGCAGGTTCTGCAAGCACCCCGCCCACGATAGCGCCGCCACGCAGGTTGGCCATGAGCCGTTCCCGATCCGTCTCCAAGACTTTGATAAGCGAGGCCATGCGGCTCACTGCCAGGCAGAAGCCGGTGATGTATTCAGCGATGAAACGCTGGCTTGCCGAATTAGAAAGATCGCGCTGATGTTCACTTATCTGGTCCATGAAAAAAGTCTGCACTCGCGGCATAAACACCTTCCAGAGACTTTTGACATGTTCGCTGTTCCACGGATTACGCTTCTGGGGCATGGTGGACGAACCAACCTGTTCGGCGCTGAAGCCTTCGCGCAGTTCGCCAATTTCGCTCCGCTGAAGATTACGCAGGTCATCGGCAAGGTTAGCGATGATGCCAAAAGCCACGTTACATTCGAGTAGAAGGCGCAGAAGATACTCAGGCTCAACAAGCTGGGTGGAATGTTCCGAAGGCTCAAGGCCAATCTCGGCAAGGTAGATGCGTTCCAGTTCTTCGGGATCGCGGACGAGCATACTCGTAGCGTTATACGCGCCCACTGCGCCGGCAAGTTTACCTTTAAGCTGGTCTGCGAGGCGCTCTAACTCAATGATGGACTTACCCAGCCGCGATACATACTCGGCGAAGGCAAAGCCCACAGTGATGGGAACCGCGTGCTGGCCGTGAGTGCGGCCTACCTGTGGGGTTTCGGCCTCTTGCTCGACAAAGGCGCAGAGCAGGCTCTCAAGTTTACGCAGGAGCGGCAAGACAAGCTCCCGCATCACCCCGCGTATTCGGTACGATAGGCTGGTGTCGAGGATATCAACACTGGTAGCGCCCAGATGCACCAGCGGCGCGATGTCCGGCGGCACTTTTTGTTTCAGCACGTTCACCAGTGCGCGGATATTGTGCTTAGTCTTTGCCTCCTCAGCATACACCTCAGCCGGGTCAACCGCGCCCGCCGCTGTTTCCAGCGCAGCCCTGAGTTCAGGTGTAAGTTGGCCGCGAACCGTAAGGTGGGCGATGATGAGGGCGATTTCAGCCTTAACACAAGCCATGATGGACGCTTCTTCAGAAAGCCACGGTACTAGTGAATCAAAAAGACCCTCTTCGGACAGAGAATAGCGGTGATCAAGGGGGGAAATATTACGAAAGATACTTCTGTTTTCCATAGACAACTATGACATACCTGCATAGCTTTGTCTAGGAAAAGTTTTGATATAGCGGAAGCATTGTGGGTCTGGATTTTCATTCAATCCAACTGGGCGTAGGCGAGGCTCGCCACTGGTTTCTTGAATAAAACTCTCGGCTATCGCCGTTTCCTGTAATCAAATGCTCTATGGATCGGGTTAATGAAGCTGTATATGTTGCTGGCGTACCCAGCCCGCGTGCCAGACACACTAGCTCGGAAATGTAATTCGGGAATGAATCAAATCTAAAAAAGACGGCTAAACATGCTTTGAGATACTTCTAGGTTTCTCCAGCCTATCTTCCATTCATTAAAAGACCTATCTTAATGGCTCACCTTACGCGCCGGAAAGAAAAAGATCATCGAATTATGCGAATGAACGCGAATCTTCTTAGAGAAATGAAATATTCGCGTATATTAGCGTCCATTCGATGACCAATTCTTACCGTTTTTTCTTCCTGCGTAACATGAGTTAGTCAATAACTTCAACAAATTTGAACTGCTATTTCGCATAACAGGTCTGTTTACGTTTTGCCGCCAGTAAAGCGCCTCTTCTACCGCAGCCTTGAAAGCCAAAAGCGCGTTTCGCTCTATTGCGCGTTTTGCGCCGGACAGAATGTCCCACTCATTTGTGTAGCCCAGCGGAAAGAGACTGCACGCAGTTACCTTACGCTTCCCCAGAGCTTCTATGCCCGACGCCGTCCGCTTAATGTCATCGAGCCGGTCATGGGGATTGATACAGAGTATGACCGCGTCAGGACGGGTTTCAAGCAAAAAGTTAATACAGTCAAGGGGGAAGTTATCAATCTGGCTGTAGAGCATAGGCATCACGCCGGATTGCGCCTCTATATTGTCAGCCTGCGGCTTGAATAACTGCTTTTTCATAAATACCTCCTATTGTTTTACGCTGTCCGGCAAATAGCTATTCACCGGACATATCCTGCGAAAATAAAGTTTCCGCACCGTAAATACCTTTAACCACCACAACCTGCAACGAGGTTGTGGACATCGCCACAACCTGCAACGAGGTTATGGATACCACAACCTGCAACAACGTCGTCAACGCAACCACAACCTGCAATATAGTTGTCGCTGCCGCCACCACAACCTGCAACAACGTTGTCGATGCAAGATTCATTGTTATAGACATTCACATTGATGTCCACATCGCCAGTCTGAGGCTTGTACAAGGGCTTTCTCACAGACTTTTCCATAGCTTACCTCCTTTTATCAAATTTCTTAACAATAGACTTGTCTTAAAACAAAAACTGTTCATCGGACAAACCTGAAAAATCACGCTAACAGCGCGTTTCTCCCAAAATAAGCGCCGCCACTACTTTGCTTCAAGCAGCGTCTCCAGCGCGTTGCAGAGACCTTCCAGCGTTTGCTCAGGACTGATTACCAAACTGAGATACTCGTCGGGAATATCAATGCTGAAAGCTGCTTCCAGTCCAACAAGGAACATCATGTAGGTCATTGAATCGTTTATGTATTCATTGAGCAGGAAATTCTCGCCCGCGTCAGCGAAAATCCCCAGGTTCTCAAGACATCCACGTATCTTTTCTTTTATAGCCGCGCTTTCCATGACCGCCTCACCCATATACCCTAATGTAGCCGCTGTTTGAGCGATCCATGAGCCTGATAAGCGGATCAAGGGACTCGCGTTCATACCCGCAGCGCTTCGCGTCAGACTGTTCCGCGTCAAAGGTCTTTGCGGGACAGGTGCGGTTCCGACACAAAGCCCACGCCGCGCACGCCGCGCAGTCCTCTGTTTTTCGCGCAGGCTGAACAAGCCAGCGGTTCAGCTTCGTATAATCAATAAGCAGGTCTCCGTTCTCGCTGATACGACCCAGGCGGTTATACTCTTTGTCAAACCTGACCGTACACTTATAGATGGTTCCGTCGCTGCCCAGAATAAAAGAGTTCCGGTCCGCAGCGTAGCAGGTGGAATTACCCATCAGGCTAATGTTGATGTCATAGTTCAAGCGCGCCTCGCTGCGCAGCAGGGCTTCGTACACAGCGTCCAATGACGACACCAACTCGTCTTGTACGCCATGCACCCGCTCGCCGCCCCAATCGCCTGCGGGACGGAACAGGAAGCTGAATCGCGGGTCTTGCCCAAACTCAGCGGCCATGAACGCGGCGTACTCTTCCATAAGCGGAATCTGGGATTTAGTAACGTTCATGCGTATCGCTATCTGAAAGAACAGGGATTTCACCTGATCGCGGATTGCTCTCAGGTTAGCGATGATCCGCTCAAAGCTCGGCCCCCCATTGGCAAGAATGCGGGTCTTGTTATG
>JAIRMT010000153.1 GCA_031258505.1 Treponema sp. | reverse complement strand
GGCGTGCGCTCGCCTGACTTTGCCAGCTCAAGGGTGTTATCCGCCTGAGTGGTCAGGGCTGCAAAGCTAGTAACCTCAGTCTGCGGCACGCCGAAGGGCGGCGGACTGCTCGACGCAAGCACACGCCCCCATGCCTTTGCCTTTGCCAACTGTCCATCCCGCGTTCCGGGGAACCAGTCTAAAGTTTCTGACATTATACAACTCCTTTTATATCTATTTTCCCAACGAGTGGGTTGTTCTTGCCTACGAATGGTTCGTTCTTAACTACGAATGAGATGTTCTTGCCAACGAGTGGATTGTTCTTGCCAACGAATGGAGTATTCTTGCCTAAGAATGAAGCGTTCTTGCCTAAGAATGAGCCATTCTTGCCTAAGAATGGAGTATTCTTGCCTAAGAATGATTCGTTCTTGCCTAAGAATGATTCGTTCTTGCCTACGAATGAAGCGTTCTTGCCTAAGAATGAGTCATTCTTGCCTACGAATGAGGTGTTCTGCTGGCAAAACAGTTCATGAAGGAGGCGGAATAAATCGTTCCGGCCAATGGATAAGACATTCAGGCCTCCGAATGGAGCGTTTTTGTCTAAAAATAAGGGAGTTTGCTGTCCAAACAGAGAAAAATGACCAAACCGGAGGATTTTCGGTGTTAGGTACTTGACACGCTGTGTTCTAGTAGAGTATAATCGTAAGACGTGAGACAAACAGATTCTGTCGTGTTGGTATGCCGGTGCTAAGAGCATGAAAACAGTATAGCGTATTTTCAAAAGAATGTCAAGCGCTGGGCAAAAAAAGAAAAAAGTTTTTCGACGTGTCGGCGAAAGCGGCTCGAAGTTGAGCGGTAACAGCGGCAGTGTGTATGGATGGCGGCGCGCGCGAAAGCCGCTGTCCTCAGCGCCTGACCATCAGACAGCATCTCGGCGGTATACAAGCGCATGGAGCCGCTTTGCCATCATAGCCACTCGCGCGTTTTTGGGGAAAGATAAGCGCGCCGCCAGCGGATAGCGCCTGAAGCGTGTTCAAAAAAGCCATTCATTATCCAGATTAGGACAGGACGTCCTGACTTTTAACTCACCTTACGCAGGAAGAAAAAATGGTAAGAATTTGTCATCGAATGGACGCTAATATACGCGAATAGGTCATTTCTCTAAAGAAGATTCGCGTTCATTCGCGTCATTCGATGATCTTTTTCTTTCCGGTGCGTAAGGTGAGTAAGTAAGCCGTGTTATCACGGGGTCGGCTGGGAATAAGGTTTAGCAACGGCGCATACGGGGCTGTTGTAGGCAAGGGTCGTGGCTGTGGCAGTGGGCGACCCTTTTTTGTGTGGCGGGTGCGCGCGTGCTGTGCGTGCGAGGTCGTGCGCGCTCCCATACACGTACACGTAACCAAGAACTGTCCGCAGATTTCGCAGATGAACACTGATGATACCCTCTTTAATCTGCGAACATCAGCGTAATCAGCGGACTTTCCACAAAGTAAACGGAAGGTGTGGGTGTCTGACACTAGCTTTCAGTGTCAGACACTAGCTTTACGTAGCTCTACGAGGTCAGCAGGCGGTTGAGGCGCTTTACAAAATCGGCGGGGTCTTTGAGCCTTATCCCTTCCACAAGCAGGGCTTGATCGAGCAAGATGCCAGCGGTATCGGCGATTCGCGCTTCATCTTCACTATCCCTGATACGGGTTACAATGGGGTGATCGCCGTTTATCTCAAGGATGGGCTTTATGTCAGGAACTTCAGTTTGCCCCATAGCCCTGAGCAACTGCGCCATCTGCATTGACGGGTCGTTCTCGTTGATGACGATGCAGGAAGGAGAATCCAGGAGGCGGCGGGACAGTCTCACGTCCTTGACCCGATCTCCCAGGGCTTTCTTGATCTGGTCAATCAGGGGCTGTATCTCCTTCTCAGCCTTCTTGTCCTTCTTCTTGCCCAGTTCCTCGTCAGCGCCAGCGCGGTTCACGGCCTTGATATCCCATGACTTGTACTTGCCGACTTGAGGGATAACAATGTCGTCAAGCTCGTCGTCCATGATAAGCACTTCGATCTCTTGGGCAGTATAAGCCTCAAGAAGCGGAGAGGCGCGGAGGATTTTCTCATCACCGCCAGTAATGTAGTAGATGCTCTTCTGATCGCTCTTCATGCGGGAGACATAGTCGGCAAAGCCCACCCTGCCTTCCTGGGTGCTGCTCTTGAAGCGTACCAGTTCGAGGAGCGACTCACGGTTGACCCAGTCCTGGTACAAGCCTTCTTTGAGGGGCCGGTTAAACTGGCTGATGAACGTATCCCACTTTTCCTTGTCGTTCTCCGCCAAGTTCTTAAACTCGTTGAGGAGCTTGTTTACTGAGGCGTTTTTGATGTTGAGCAGAATTTTGTTCTGCTGGAGTATCTCACGACTCACGTTCAGCGGCAGGTCTTCTGAGTCAATCACACCCCGTACAAAGCGTAACCAGCCTGGCATGAGTTCCTTGTCGTCGTCAGTGATAAAGACTCGCTTCACATAGAGCTTGACTCCGGGCTTAGAGTCCGCGTTGTACAGGTCAAAGGGCGCTTTCTTCGGCACATAGAACAGCGTGGAGTATTCGAGCGTGCCTTCGGCGTGAGTATGCAGGTAAAAGAGCGGCTCATCGCTGTCATTGGTAAGCTGTTTGTAGAACTCGTCGTAGTCTTCTTTCTTGAGTTCAGACTTGGGGCGCTGCCATATTGCCGAGCCGGAGTTGATCTTGTCGGTTATGGTCTTGCTTGACTTAACCTTGCCCTTATCGTCGTACTCGTTCTCGTCGTAGGTGAGATAGATGGGGAAGGCCACATGGTTTGAGTAACGCTTGATGATGTCTTCGATAGACCAGCGGTTTGCGTATTCAATGCCATCCTCGCTGAGGTGCAGGATCACAGTAGTTCCCTGGGTTTCACGGGAAGCGGGCAGGATATCAAAGCCCTCTTTGCCGTCGCTGAGCCACTTCCACGCCGCGCCTTCGCCCGCTTTGCGGCTGATAACCTCGATACGTTCCGCGACCATGAAGGCCGAATAGAAGCCCACCCCGAACTGACCGATGAGGTTAGAGTTTTTCTTCGCGTCGTCGCTGAGTTTTTCAAGAAAAGCCCGTGTTCCTGAGCGCGCGATGGTTCCGAGCGACTCGATCAGGTCGGTCTCGTTCATGCCGATCCCATTGTCCGTGATGGCGAGGGTCTTTGCGTCCTTGTTAAACGAAAGATCAATACGCGGATCAAAGCTCAGGTTCTTATACGAATCATCCGCGACCGTCAGGTACTTGAGCTTATCCAGCGCGTCCGAAGCGTTGGACACCAGCTCTCGCAGGAAAATCTCGCGGTTTGAATAGAGCGAGTGAATGATGAGATGGAGTAGCTGGCTTACTTCAGTTTGAAACTGGCGTTGTGCCATAAGGTAAGTCTCCTTTTTAACATTAGTGTTATTGATAGTAAGTAAGATACTAAGAGGCAACTCATTAGGAAAGCCCTCTCTGAGTATAAGGTTGGAATGTGCTTGGGGTACCAATGTTACGCAAGTTCTTGGAGAAACAGCGGCAATGCAGGTTCTGCGGTCTTCTTAAACACCGCTTACCATGTAAACGGCCTCTTATGTACAGTCAGGAATATCCAGTTTGCGGTAGGCCGTCCATTATTCAGGTCGGCGCGCTCACTTGAGCCGATATAGTATACCCATGAGTAACCGGGTAGACTTTCATTGCTGGCTTCAATTTTCCCATTATAGCTCCCGATAAAATCAATAGCCTGAGTATCGGAGGGGTTCACCTTTCGATACGCCAAATAGAGATAGCTGGCGTTAAGGTGTCCCTTGTTCAGATCAACATCAATCTTGGTCCAGCCTGCCGGGGGCAGTACGTTCTGGCCTACAAGTACCGCGATTTCCGCGATAGCCTCACGCTTGTTCGCTTCTGACTCAAGCCTGTAGGCAAAGCGTATCCAGTCTCCTGCTCCGTCATCACCGGCGTTTGCATTCAAAATGTTCCCCTTGTCTGGATCATACAGGTCTTCTTTTACCCAGTTTGTATAACCAGAAGGAATAGCAGTGTCCGGTTCTGTTGGATAGGTCCAGACATTAATGGCGGTAACATACCGGGGCAACTCGGCCTCCTGCGCCGTCAGCGTGTGTACGCTTATCTCGGCGTATGCGCTTACCGTCTTGGCGGTTTTGTTCCCAGTTGCGCTGTTGTTCGTATTGGTAACAACAACGTAGTAATAGTACGTTCCGGCTGTTTCTGTGGAGGGCATATAGGCGGCTTCTGTTCCAACGCTGATTCCTCCGGTGTCATCGGTCTGGTCGCTGCTGAACCATTCGTAGGAGAGGGTTCCACCGTCGCTTACACTTGCCGTAACGATCAGGGGTGAAGCGCTGTCGTTCTGGAGATAGATCGCGCTCTCCGGCTGCGCGTCTATCACCGGCACTGCCGCGTTGACCGGATGTTCTTTCTCCTTTCCGATCAGTTCATCGCATATTACTATACTGAATATCAGCACCACACGCGCAAGGGCGGCAATTAACCACAATAGTTTCTTCATATAGACTTCTTCGTACATTTTACATCCATACTGACAATATAAACAACTTTAAGCAGATAGTTGTTATAAACAATGAGAATATAAAAGTACAGACAACTCCATACAGAGAATCGGTATTTTTACAAGAAAAAGTAGTCCATATATGCTGTTTAACTATACAGAAACAAGGACTACAAAACCGGTCTCCTTTCAACGAAGATACTCCCGCAGCAGAGGTCTATAATATACCAGCACCGGCAGAATATGCTGAAAAGAGCGTATTGTTAAGAGTGTATGTGATTCTGCTCTACAGAACCGCTGAAAATTGGGGGGCGCTTAAGGTAAAACGAAGCTCTGCGGACAAGCGCGCTGCCAAAATCACCTTTGTCAAAGGGCTTGGGCCCAAAACCATACCCAAAACAAGTTTGAGCGTTAGCTTCACCACTTATCAACATAATTGTTATGATAAAGAGCAAATGATGTTTCTCATGTACCACCTCGCTATACCGCTACGACTGCATTAAGCAAAGGCATTTGTTTAGCAATGAAATGTACAAGTCCCATTGCGTGAAGCGGGGTTGATGTATACACTACATACATGACTAGGGGTATCTTAATAGCAGGAAATGGCTCGGCTTTATCCTCAGCGGTCGCGGCTGAAGCGGGCAAGCGTGTTGAACACTTTGCGGCGGCATTTATTCCCAATCGTCTTCAGCCGGTTACGGGAGATGCGAGGAAGATTGTCCAACAGGCGGGTGATGCGCAGATATCGCTTAACTGGAATCCGGGAAGCCCGGTTTCAGCCCGTACCTTACTCCTAGCCACTGAAAACCGGCTGGAGCGGATTGATGATGCCATTCTGATATGCGTGCCGCCCTCAGTGTATAAGTCCCCAAGCGAGCTTGCGGCGACTGATGTCGAGGTACTAGTCAACGATCATATTAAGGGCTGGTTCTTTCTGGTCAAGGAACTGGTCTCGGTCTTCAAGGCGAAAAAAGCCGGTAATCTGGCATTCGTACTCTCGGAGTTTGACACCAAACATAGCCTGTTTGATGCGAAAGAAAGCCGCCCTGACTTTGTGGGACTTACGATTGCCGCTTCGTTTAGAGCCTTTAGTCAGGCTATGCTTGACTCGGCCATAGGCGAAAGCTTTCAGATTATAGGTTTCTCCGGGCCGGAAACCTGCGACGAGGCGGCTTTTGCGGCTTTTATCTTCAAGACTATTGAGGAAGGTAACAAGCGTAACACTGGCAAACTGTTACGTTTTGGGAAACGCGGCCTCAACTTGTTCAACCGGTGAGGGTAAAGCAAACATCCACCTCCATGCCGTATTAGCGGTATGAGTGATTATCTTTCTTATGAAGTCCGGGAAGCTGGGAGCAGCGCGTCTCAACAGAGTAAAAGTCTTCGTTTGCTGCCCCCTGATGAGCGTCCGCGGGAAAAACTCATTGACAAGGGTCCAACCGCGCTTTCAGATCAGGAACTGTTGGCCATACTGCTCAACGTGGGGATCAAAGGCAAGAATGTGAACATACTTGCTAAAGAACTCCTTGAACGCCTTGATAAGGAAAACGGAATACCCACAGTGAAGGAACTTGCGCTTCTAGCTGGGATTGGGGAAACAAAGGCTTGTTCCATTATCGCTATGCTGGAATTCGGCAGACGGCGCTGGGGCGCGGCGGGTACGCGCATAACTCAGCCGGAAGACATTTATACCCTTATCCGCCACCACGCAGACCGTCGGCAGGAGTGTTTCATCTGTGTCTCCCTGAACGGCGCTCACGAGGTTCTGGCGGTGCGCATTGTAACGATTGGGCTGGTGAACAAAACCATTGTGCATCCCCGCGAAGTGTTCGCCGACCCCATTCTCGACCGGTCAAGCGCCGTCATTGTGGCGCATAACCACCCTTCCGGCCAGCTCTCTCCCTCACGTGAAGATGACGAAGTAACGGAACGTCTCCGGGCAGCCGCAGAGATTCTGGGGCTGGGCTTTCTGGATCACCTCATCTTCTCTGACCAGTCTTTTTTCAGCTACCGGCAGAATGGCAGAATGAGCGGCGTGAGTTCCGCTCAGTCTTTTTAAGCGCAGTGCCAGAGCTTTTCAGGTTACGCTGGATAGTTCAGGTTTTCTGGGGACGGATCCTTGAGCATGGCGGCGTAGCGTTTTGTTTCCCACTGGGCTATGTCGAGGTTCTGCTCTTTCCAGTTGCCGCACTCGGCAGGAGCCGCGCCCGGAATCGCGCCGTCAAACGCGATGATCCAGTCGGCCATTTCGCGGACAAGCGGAAGCGCATCACTTGAAGACAGTTTCCCCTCTAATATAAGGTAGAAACCAGTACGGCAGCCCATAGGCCCGAAGTACACAACGCGGTCTGCCCAATCCTTGTGGGAACGCAAGAAAGTTGCTCCGAGGTGTTCGAGCGTGTGGAGCGCGGGTACATCAATGACCGGCTCCTTGTTCGGCTCCTTGAAGCGCAGGTCAAAGGTGGTAAGCACGGTATCCCCGAACTTGTCCTGACGGGACACATAGATACCGGGCTTCAGCCGCAGGTGGTCTACTTGAAAGCTGGCAATCTTTTCCATAAAAACTCCTTTGTTGTTTAGTTGTTAGAGACGCGCTAATAATCACGCACAATGCGGCGCACAATCTCCGCTGAGCGTTTTGCCGCCAGAGGCAGAAACTCGCTGGAGGTAATCGGCGACTCAACACCGGCGATGTCTGAGAGCGCGCGGATGATGAGCGCCGGCGTCCTGAACAGGTAGCAAGCGTGGGCAATGGCCGCGCCCTCCATCTCGACCGCCTTGATGTCTGGGAATAAGGCTCTCACAGCCGCGATACGCTCTGGGTCATGCATGAAGGTATCACCTGAGCCGATCAGCCCGCGTATATGGTTAAACATCGCGGGAAGCGCCTGTTCCTGCTTGAGCGAGTCCACAGCCTGCTCCGCCTTAGCGATAAGGCTGGATGGGATCGGGAAAATCGTTGGCAGCCCAGGCACCTGTCCCGGCGCGTAGTTAAACGCGGTAACGTCCACATCGTAATACACAAGCCCATCAGAAATGATAGCGTCCCCGAAGGTCAGACTGCTGTCAATGCCGCCGGCTGAACCAGTGTTGATCACAAAGTCCGTTTGATACCGGTTTAGTAAGAGAGCGCAGCCCACTGCCGCGTTCACCTTGCCGATACCGCAACGCAGAAGAACCACCGGCTTTCCCTCAAGCTCCCCAACAGAGAAGTTAAAACAGCCCACGCTCTCAAGCCGCGTCTTAGTCATTGCCCCGCGAAGCATGATAATCTCATCTTCCATAGCTCCAATAATTCCAATCATGGATTCAGTATAGACCGTACAGCGACAAAGGTCAACGTCAG
>JAIRMT010000062.1 GCA_031258505.1 Treponema sp. | reverse complement strand
ATATCACAGCGGGAGATGCCAGGGAAATTTCTATGCGTTTATCCTGCAAAAATTTCAGCGATTCAAGTTACAAAGAAGTATGTCGGTGGGAAACTCGTATCGTGCGGAGAAGAGCAAGTGAGAATGGAAGGGCAGCAGCATCTAGCATACCGGTATATCTGGCTGAACGGCGTTGCTCTACTAGACGATATTGCTGAAAATAAATCCTTCTTGCTCGGCCAGCTTCACCTTGTCAAATAACTGATAAACTGCCGAGCGTTTTCGGCCTTCATCGTCAGTCGAGCCGGTAATACATCCATGTTAATTGAACACGCAGTGCGTGACGATTGGGGAACTGCAAATAAAATTGCCGCATATATTTCAAAAGGCGCGTGTCTATCAATTCGTTCGGTTTCGGCTTCTCGTCAGCATCGGATTTTCGCGTTTGCTTCATTGTCAACCGCGATATAGGTTAATCATATTCGCCTCACCTTTGGAATGAGTATCACGGTGCTTGTTTCGTCAAGTTTACTAGTAATCGAGAGGCTGCCACCGCAGAGCCGCTGCTCCAGCGCGAGGGAACTCTTAATGGGCGTTTATCGACTATATTTAGCGGCTCATGACTTCAGCGGGAAACGCGCTGCGCCGTCCACGTGTTCAACCACATAAGCATACGCGGTCTCAAAATCAGGGACGCCGCCTGTCGCCCCAATACGGGTTACGTTGTAACTCGCTACCGCGCTGGCAAAAACTGCGGCGTTTTCAGGAGACCAGCCTTCAAGCAGTCCGCGTAAGAAACCGCCTACAAAGGAATCACCCGCGCCAGTGGTGTCAAGCGGCTTGAATTCGCTGAACGTGGGGATGCGCCACTCGTCCTTGAAGTCGGTGAGATAACAGCCTTCGTTGCCGAGTTTCACGATGAGGAGTTTCGCGCCAAAAACTGAAAGTACAGAGCGTATGTCGGAAAGTTCTGTTTTGCCAGTAAGCGTTTTTGCTTCACGGTAACTGGGGAGAAGTATGTCGGTTTCACAGAGCATGGGCTCAAGCTGGCGGAGCCAGTATACGCTGTCGTACGCATCACCGCCGCCAAAGTCCGCTGCGGTGAGTTTGCCCGCGCGATGCGCTCGTTTGAAAAGCGCGGCGCTGCCGCCCTCGTCCATACCGCGCATATACATGGCGCTCCCCAAGTACACGATGTCAGCCTCGTCAATAAGTTCTTCCTTGACATAACTGTATGACAGTTCGCTATTAACCACACCGGATAACAGAAAGTGCCGCTCGCCTTCAGGCTCAATGAGGATGTGCGAAACGCTGGTGGGCAATGTGGGATGACGACAAAATGAGCGCAGATCAATGCCCAGCGCGGTAAGCCGTTCTGCCACAAAGTCGCCGTACCCATCATTACCAACAAGGGCGCAGAGCGCAGCTTCTACACCAAGTTTTTTCAGCGTAACAGCAACATTAGTCGCATCACCGCCAGTAGCCCAGACGGGCGGCTCTATACGGACACTATCACAGGAAAATACCGTGCCAGATACAGGGCGCAACGGTACATCAACCACCACAAGCCCTACGCAGAAGACCTTTTTCATTACTATATCCTCGTAGAATAACGTTACAAAGTTTCATCACCTTATGAGCGATCCTTAATATTTGTTATCACTGCCAAAAATTTTGATCTTCCTGACCGTCTCTTCGTACATAGCCGCTTCAACTTTGAGATTGAGGTCTGGATAAGCGTTTACCGCGCACTCGGCCCGCGTCTTGTTTATCGCTGCGGTGATGATGTCCGTGTAGATATTCACCTTGTGTATGCCGCCTTTGATGCTGTTCCTGAAATCGTCGTCGGAAAGACCACTGCCGCCGTGCAGTACCAACGGCGCATCCACTTTGGCGCGAATCTTTTTGAGCAGATCAAGCTCAAGGCGCGGCGTCTCAATATAAGTACCGTGTGCGCTTCCGATGGATACTGCGAGAAAGTCTACACCGGTCTTTTCCACAAAATCCGCTGCCTGCGCCGGGTCTGTGTATACGTTCTTCACTTCCCCACTCGCCTGCCCGACCTTACCCAGTTCACACTCCAGCCCCACACCCATAGGGTGAGCAATGCGGGCAATTTCCGCGCTGTTCCGTACGTTTTCCTCGTAACTAAGCGCGGAGCCATCATACATCACTGATCCAAAACCCGCATAGAGCGCCCGCATAATGTTATCAAACGTGTAGGTGTGATCCAAATGTACCGCGACAGGCACTTTCGCCATACGCGCCGAGTAAAGCAACAGAGGTGCGAGCCAGTCAAAGTCGCAATACTTCAACAGCACCTCAGCAGTACCGATTATGATGGGCGAGCGCGTATCCTCAGCGGCGCGAATGTAGGCGCGCACCATTTCAAGGTTCGACCCGTTGAAGTAGCCGACCCCATAGCCGCGCTGCTGAGCGTCCGTAAGAATTTCCTTCATTAGATAGAGCATATTCATCTCCCTTAGTTTCTGTTATACCACAGGTCGCATTACTACGTCAAAGAAAGTGCGGCTTGATTCAGCAATTCAAAGTATCACCCTTAGGCTCATCTCCCCAGACAAAAAGGATAAAAGCCTCCCCGTTTTCATGGAGAAAGCGGCAAAAGGCGTACTTCTACGCCGTATAGAACTTGTCCCGCCGCCCGGCGCGTATACGGGCATTACGGTAGTTAAGATGGTCTCTTAACTACGCTTAAGAGACCATCTTAACTACGCTTAAGAGACGCTCTAAGGCAGGAGGCTCTGAATAGCCTGGTCGTTAAGCAGCTTGAACATGGTCTCGATATGCTCATCAAATCCCAGCGCAGGCGTATACCGATCGCTCGGCAAACGTATCTATAGCAGGGAGGATGTCTGAGGAATTTCTATGCGTTTATTCTGAGGCTAAATAGAAAAACTTAGATTGCGTAAATTGCTTAATACTAGTAAACTGTCAATATCTTTTATCAAGATAAACTTTTATCCAAACGAATGGAGGTACTACTATGACACAGACGCAAGGCGGGGAAGCCTTTGAATTCCCGCCGGAACTGCTGGCGTTCATCGACGAATGGAAGGTCAAACCAGGCAGTCTCATCATGATGCTGCACAAGACCCAGGAGACCTATGGGTTCATCTCCCGGCCGGCGGCAGAGAAACTCGCTATTCTCACTGGCATCCCGCTGGCTCGCATCTACGGTGTGGTTACGTTTTACCACTTCTTCAAGACAAGCAAGCCGGGTAAACACAAGATTTCCGTGTGCATGGGAACCGCCTGCTACCTCAAAGGCGGCGGTGATCTCATTGAAGAAGCGCGGAACCTGCTCAAGATCAAAGAGGATGAGGTTACTGCGGACGGGCTTTTCTCTGTGGACCCGGTCCGCTGCGTGGGTTGTTGCGGGCTGGCGCCGGTTATGACCATCGGGAACGAGACTTACGGTAAGCTGAGTAAGACTCAGCTTCCTAAGATTTTCGAGAAATACAAATAAGGAGGTACACAATGGCAAAACTGAGCAGAGAGGGTCTGCATCAACTGCGGGAAGCGCAAAGCGCTGCTTTCAGAAAGCCCGGATGCCACTACATCAT
Source organism: Treponema sp. (assembly GCA_031258505.1). Classification (GTDB taxonomy): domain Bacteria; phylum Spirochaetota; class Spirochaetia; order Treponematales; family Breznakiellaceae; genus JAIRMT01. Next base: position 6,062 of record JAIRMT010000062.1, on the reverse strand, counting down.
GACCTGCGGCGGAACCGCCTGTCAGTCAAACAAGGGTGTTGAGATTTACGAGGGGCTTATCGAGGAGGCCAAGAAACAGGGCGTGGCCGACAAGGTGCAGGTCATTAAGACCGGCTGTTTCGGGTTCTGCGAGAAAGGCCCTATCGTCAAAGTCCTGCCGGAAAACTCGTTTTATGTCGACGTAAAACCAGAGGACGCTAAGGACATCATCGCCGAACAAATTGTTGGCGGAAAAGAGCTTACGCGCCTTATGTGCAAAGACGCCGAGGGGAAAGTCGTTGCTACCAGCGGTTCTGCGCTTGCAGACCTGCCGCCCATTGGTTTTTACCAAAAGCAGGTGCGCGTGGTGCTGCGGAACTGCGGGGTACTCAATCCAGAGGACATTCACGAGTACATCGCTCACGGCGGCGGGTATGGGAGCCTTGAGAAAGCGCTCTTTGAATGGCAGCCGGAATACATCATCGGCGAGCTTAAAACATCAGGACTTCGCGGACGCGGCGGCGCGGGCTTCCCTACCTGGATGAAGTGGGATACTACCCGCAAGGTGCAGAACGATGTGAAGTACGTGGTCTGTAACGCCGACGAAGGCGATCCGGGCGCGTACATGGACCGCTCCACCATTGAGGGCGACCCTCATTCTGTTATCGAAGCCATGACAATCTGCGGCAAGACCATCGGCTCTAACCAGGGCTTTGTGTATATCCGCGCAGAATACCCGCTGGCAGTACATCGCCTTGAAATCGCCCTGAAGCAGGCCAAAGAATACGGTTTGCTCGGCAAGGACATTCTGGGCTCGGGCTTTGACTTTGACATTGAGATACGCCTTGGCGCGGGCGCGTTTGTCTGCGGCGAGGAAACAGCGCTCATGCGCTCAGTCGAAGGTCAGCGCGGTATGCCGACACCAAAGCCGCCATTCCCGGCTTTTTCCGGCCTCTGGGCTAAACCCACGGTTATCAACAACGTCGAGACCTACGCAAACATCCCTGAGATACTCACCAGAGGCGGCGCATGGTTCGCCTCAATGGGAACAGAGGATTCCAAAGGCACAAAAGTCTTCGCGCTCACCGGCAAGGTGCAGAACTCCGGCCTTGTTGAGGTACCAATGGGTACAACCCTGCGCGAGATCATCTTTGATATTGGCGGCGGCATTAAAAACGGCAGAAAGTTCAAAGGCGTGCAGACCGGCGGTCCATCCGGCGGTATCTTGACCGAAGCAGCGCTTGATACTCCTATTGACTTCAAGCAGCTCACCCTCATGGGTTCCATGATGGGTTCAGGCGGCATGATCGTTATGGACGAAGATGACTGCGTGGTAGACGTGGCGCGTTTCTACATGGACTTCTGCGTTGACGAGTCCTGCGGCAAGTGTTCCCCTTGCCGTATCGGTACCAGTCAGATACTGGCCATCCTCAACAAGATTACAGCGGGCAATGGCGACGAGGCTGACCTCGATAAACTGGAATCCATCGGCAAAGCCATGACCAAGGCGTCGCTCTGTGCGCTTGGTTCCACAGCCGCGAATCCCACCCTGTCCACCGTGAAGAACTTCAGGGACGAGTACCTTGAGCATATCCACGACAAGAAATGTCGTGCAGGCAAGTGTAAGAAGCTCCTGCGTTACGAGATCGTGGCGGACAAGTGCAAAGGCTGCACACTCTGCGCCAAGCGTTGTCCGGTCAACTGTATCAGCGGCGAGGTGAAAAAACCCCACGTCATTGATCAGAGCAAGTGTATCAAGTGCGGCGAATGTTTCAGGAGCTGTAAATTCAGCGCTATCGTCAAGGTATAAGGAGAAAAGACTATGGTAAATTGCAAGATAAATGGCATAGCCCTTCAAGTTGAGGAAGGAACCTCGATTCTTGAGGCGGCAAAGAAGGTCAACATTAAGATTCCGACCCTCTGCTATAACCCTGACCTTCCCCCGTGGGGTTCCTGCGGCCTCTGCATTGTGCGAACCGCTGGTCCGGGCAGCCCGCGCATGGCGCGAGCCTGTACCACTGCTGTCGCAGAGAACATGGACATCATTACCCACGACCCTGAACTCATTGCGGTTCGTCGCACAGTGGTTGAACTCATCCTGTCCAACCACCCCAACGACTGTCTCCAGTGTCCCCGCAATGGCAGTTGCGAGCTGCAAACCCTAGCCGAAGAGTTCGGCATACGCGAAAGCCCCTTCATCAAACTGCTTAGTAAGCTGCCTGTTGATGACACCAACCCGGCCATAGTGCTTAACCCTGAAAAGTGTGTGCGTTGCGGTCGTTGCGTGAAGGTCTGCCAGTCCGTGCAGAACGTGTGGGCGCTTGAATTCCTCGGACGCGGCTTCAGCGGACGCATAGCCAGCGCCGCAGACACCGCATTCGGCGACAGCCCCTGTATCAAGTGCGGACAGTGCGCCGCGCATTGTCCGGTTGGCGCCATCTACGAGCGCGATGACACGGTGAAAGTGTGGGACGCGCTTCAAAAACCCGACACCCATACAGTGGTACAAATTGCCCCGGCAGTGCGTGTCGCGCTTGCCGAAGAGTTCGGGCTGGAACCCGGCACGCTGCTTACTAAGAAAATCTATGCCGCGCTCCGCCGCCTCGGTTTCAAGACCGTGTTTGACACGAACTTCTCAGCAGACCTCACTATAATGGAAGAAGGCACTGAACTGGTGAAGCGCATCAGCGACGGCGACAACCTACCGCTCATCACGAGCTGTTGTCCGGCTTGGGTTGACTACATGGAGAAGTATTACACGGACATGATTCCGAACTTCTCTACGGCAAAGTCGCCCCAGCAGATAATGGGCGCGATGATCAAGGCGTATTGGGCGCAGAAAGCCGGCGTAGACCCGGCCACGGTCTACTCAGTGTCAATCATGCCCTGTACTGCCAAAAAGTGGGAGACACGGCGCAATGACGACATGAAGAGCGCGGGGTATGGCTATGACGTGGACATTTCCATCACAACCCGTGAACTTGCCCGCATGATCAAGCAGGCAGGCATTCAGATACTCGAACTGCCGGATGAAGAAGCTGACAATCCGCTTGGCCCATACACTGGAGCCGGCACAATCTTCGGCACAAGCGGCGGCGTGATGGAAGCGGCTGTTCGCAGCGCCTACTATCTCATCACCAAGCAGGAACTCGACGACGTGAGCCTGCAACCCGTGCGCGGTCTTGAGGGCGTGAAGTCCACTGAGATCAACATCAACGGCAAGAAACTCCGCATAGCGGTTGCCCATCAGATGGGCAACATTGCCGCAGTGTTGGATGAAATCAGGGATGCGCGCAAAGCCGGTAAAGAGCCGCCCTACCACTTTGTCGAGGTGATGGCGTGTCGAGGCGGTTGTGTTGCTGGCGGCGGGCAACCCTACGGCTGTGTTGACGAAATCCGCACGAAACGCGCTACAGGTCTCTACACTGACGACGCCCAGTCCCCGTATCGCTGTTCACACCAGAACCCCTTTATCCAGCAGGTTTACAAGGACTTCCTCGGTGAACCGAATGGACACAAGGCGCACGAGCTTCTACACACAAAGTATGTGGAGCGTCCGCTGTACCTGAAATAACGAATCCCCGCCATTCATGGCGGGGTATTGAAGCTTTCTCCTTGAAAGCGTATCGTATGCGGGGGAACAAATCCCCCGCGCCCCCAGTTTTACGCCCCCAAAGGGCGGGGTATTAAACCCCACGGTAAGGGCGCTGTCGCGTTTCATGTGAGTGCGTGGATTGAAACAAATAAAGAATCCGCCGTTCTGCCGCGGGTAAATCCCGCTGTGCGGAACGGCGTGTGTGGGTTATAATAATTCTCTTTTTTATATTTCATAATATAATGCGACAGCCATCTTTTAGATTTACCGAGAGCTAGGCAGATGGATAATCGTCAGATTCGCTACGCTTGAAAGCGCCACCCGGCTAAAGGCCCAGCTTGCCTCGCGTTTTTCAGCCGTCTGCCGAAACCCAAAATACGTTTTAGCCGCCCCCGTCGCTTCGGGGCTTACCCTCCGCTGTAATGAGGAACTTGCGAAACATGACGCCCAATGCAAAACATTTGTTGGATATGCCATTTTTCTTTTCACTATTCAATTCATCAACTTTATTACCACTGCCTTATAGGGGTCTCACGCCCGCTGGCCGGGGGTGAGGTTTTGTTGGAATACTATGAGCATCTTCTGGATGTCCTCTTTGCCCCGGTTCGATTGGTCTATCATGGTGTTTAAAGTCTCGTTTATCCTATCGTACTCGGCAAAGGTCGTGTCCAGGGCGCTTAAGTCCCTGGTTACCGTCTCTATGAGGCTCTGCTCACCCTGGTTCTTCGATACCAGCTTCTCTATCATACGCTTCCCCTCTTCCACCTCTCCCTTCATGCCGTTCATCTCCTTGGACAAGGAGTCTATCCTCTTGATGAGATCCTCGACGTTCTGGGAAATCTTAGCTACTGCATCCTTGGTCGTACCGGCGTGCCTGCGTATCTCCCCTGCCACTACCGCAAAGCCCTTGCCCGCTGACCCGGCTCGGGCTGCCTCAATCGAAGCGTTAAGGGCAAGGACATTGGTGATCTCCGTAATGTTGTGGATCACCGACAGATTCTCTCCTGAAGACTTGGCTATGCCTTGTAAGTCATCGGTCAAGACAAATGACCGGTGAAAGCCCTCATCAATGACCTTGTAGCCATGGTCTATGGTCGCCAAATACTGCTGCTGCTCCTTGACCGATGCCATGAAGGAACGGGTACTGCTCTGGAAAGAGCCTTGTACCTGCTTCATCACACCGGAAACTCGACTGAAGGTACCATTGAGGTACTGTATGGTCGTATTGAGGAGCTCCACCCGTGCGAAAATCTCAAAGGACAGAGAGGAGAGTTTGGAACTGAGGTAATGCAGAATCCGCTTCAGCTTGAGGTTGAAGCGGTCATCCTTAGGCTCCATCTTGCGCGGTTCAAGGACACTCTGGTTTTGCTGGTTCGTCATCTAGGGCCTCCCCAAAAAGAGCGCGGTTAAGGTCTGGTTATGGTGGGTAAAAAGTTCCTCCCCATAGCTGTTAAAGCCGATAAAGGACAGGGGCCTGAACAGGTCGTTGAAGGCATGTTCCTTCTTGAGTGCCTTCAGTTCCGCGGCCCTTAAAGCACAGTTATACAAGAGCGCGGCTTGGACCTGGGGCAGATGGGATTGGGCTTCCGTCAGGACTTTACGGCTCTCCTCAAGGATGTCTCCGGGCTTGAGCAGGTGCAGTATGGTTCCTGCCTCTATATAGCAGAAGAACCGTAAGCCCCCTCCCTCTGCCACTCCGACAGCGTCTCGGCAATAGACTTTATCCCCAGAAATTACCCCCAGGGGATTCTTTATAAACACCTCCGCATTAAGCTGGTCTAGGTTCCCTACTCCTTTAAGCTGACCTATGCTCCCTACGCCTATGAGCTTGGCATAATAGGGAGCCGCAGGCTCGCCGTTCAGCTCCCAGACTATCCGCTCCTTTGCGGTAACCTTAGTGGCCACCATAGTGATCCCCGTAGGGAGGAGATGGACCGAGTGGGTATGATAAAAGGGTATCCGCATCTTCATAACCACCAGCACCAGGCCGTCGGCAGAGAGGGTGTCATTGCAGCTTACCAGAGTCCTGATAAAGTCTTCTGCTGAAGCGCCCCCTCCCACAAAGGGCAGGTTGAGCCGGGGTTCCATGCTCAATGCCTGCATGATGAGTTCCCCGAGGCTGAGCCCGTCCAGGAAGATCAAGCCCAAGTAGTCATCCGGGGTGATACTCCGATAGCCGAGCTTACTTTTAAGGTCCTCTATCGCGGCCTTGGCGCAGCGCACAGGGTCGTTCTTGATGCCCTCTTTAACGCTGAAAAAGACCTCTTCCACCTCCTCTGTTCCCAGGGACATGGCCATGAGACCTTTTTCCACCATTCCATTACTGCTCCAGCCTCCCTGCGTAGATGTCCCCACACAGAGCGCCTGGGGAAAAGCCCGCTTTACCGCTTTGTGGGGTTCAAAGCGCTCGTATTCCATTGGAAAGGAATAGATCAGTACCTTAAGCCCCGGCTGTTCTACGTCTTTAAGCAGGCCGTCCATATCATAG
>JAIRMT010000043.1 GCA_031258505.1 Treponema sp. | reverse complement strand
GTTGCCGTGTGCGCGGTATGTATTACCCATAATATCCTTAACCGGCAATGGTATAAAAACATTTTCAAAGGCGCGTACCATCTGCGGCGCGGCGTTATGACCGCTGTAAACCTGTTGCTTGTACTGGCAATGGCGGCGCTTGTCATCACCGGCTTATTCCAGTCCCGAACCATACTTGCGTTCCTGCATTTGCCCGGCGGCATGGTTTTGCGGCAAATCCACACGACCGCCGCTTATTGGAGTTTTATCTTGATTGGCCTCCATGCGGGTTTGCATTGGGGAATGATTATGAACGCTTTCCGCAAAATGATGAAGATGAACGGCAAAAACTGGACACGAAAAATTGCCGCGCGTATTTTGGCTCTTGCGGTTGCCGTCTTTGGCGTGTGGTCTTCGTTTGACCGAGATATGTTTTCAAAGCTGTTTCTCGGCTTTTCCTTTGACTACTGGGACCCGGAACGTCCCGCCGTTTTGTTTTTCGCGGCAATGCTTTCAATTATGGGTGTGTATGTTTTTATTGCCTACTATGCGCTCAAATTGCTGGAACGGGGGAAACAAAAATGATAAGCGCGCAGAACCAAAGCGGAACTCCTTGTCGCGTATTTTTCATGGGGCGGGAAAACCCGTTCCACGACAAATTCACAAAAATACCGGTTGAGGATAGTAACGATGTCATTGCCGGCTGAAAACCGCAGATTTAGTACACAGGATTTAATTCACCTCCTTATTCCTCTGATAATCGATCAGACTCTCAGTTCTTCACTGGGAATGTTCGATACCATTATGGTTTCCGGTGCGGGGGAAGGTATTGTTGCCGGCGTATCGTTGGTGAATACCATCAACATTTTACTAAATTACCTATTCACGGCCCTTGCCACAGGCGGCGCTATTATCGCCGCTCAGTATCTTGGCAGAGGAGACAAAGAAAACTCATGTAACGCGGCACGTCATCTTGTCATAGCCTCCATATTTTTTTCCGCCTTGGTTATGACTTTCTGCCTTGTACTGAACAGACCCCTATTATCCCTGCTTTTTGGAAACATAAGCCCCGAAGTGATGAGAAGCGCCCGGTCATATTTTTATATCACCGCGTTAGCGTGTCCGTTCACCATGCTCTTTAATTCCGGCGCGGCTTTATTCAGAGGGATGGGCGATTCAAAGACGCCTATGATAAACGCCGCGATGATGAATGTGGTCAATATAGCTGGAAACGCGGTTTTTATTTATGGGCTTGGCTGGGGAGCCTTTGGCGCGGGACTGGCAACTACGCTTTCCCGTGTGGCAAGCGCGGTAGTGATAATGCGGCAGCTTCGCAATCCAAAACGCTTTATCTGCGTAAGAACCTACCATTTCAAAAACATAGACCAGGACATGATGAGGCGGATACTGAAAATCGCCGTTCCCAATGGGCTTGAAAACAGTCTTTTCCAAGCAGGGAAAATAATGTTGACAAGTCTGGTGGCTGCCTTTGGAACAACGGCGATTGCCGCGAATGCCGTAGGACAGAGTATCGCAACGGTCGCGGTTATTCCCAGTTTTTCCATTGGTCTTGCCGCCACAACCATTGTGGCTCAATGTACCGGAGCCGGTGAATACGATGAAGCGGACTTTTATATAAAACGTCTTTTGAAATGCTCCTATATTTTTATGGTTGTTCTTAATAGCATAATTCTGCTTGCGCTGAACCCGATTATGAGCGTATATAAACTATCACCTGAAACATTTCGTCTGGCGCGGCAGATTGCGATGATTCACGGTGTTGCCGCTGTTGCGCTTTCTCCTGTTTCTTTCGCGCTCCCCAACGCCTTTCGCGCCGCGGGAGACGTAAAGTTTCCCATGTGGGTATCAATTCTGTCCATGCTGATTTTTAGAATTGGTTCTGGCTATGTGTTTGCCTATATCTTCGGACTCGGCGCGTTAAGCGTATGGGTTGCGATGGTACTTGACTGGGTTGTTCGCGGCTTTTGTTTCATCTGGCGTTGGAGAAGCGGTAAATGGAAAGACAAAAAAATCATTTGATAAAACACTTCCGGCGAGAAAAAATGGAATAACAGCGCAATGAACGACAAACGTGCGGCGCGTCTTATTCTCGACCTTGCCTTTATCGTGTTGTTATTGTGCGCCTTTATGTATCGTGTAACCGGAGACGCCGCCCACGAATGGATAGGCGTTGCCGTGTGCGCGGTATGTATTACTCACAACATCCTTAACTGGAAGTTGTAGCTGTGGCTTTGCGGGCTGTAGCCTCTGACTCGCGGGCTGTAGCCTTTAACTTGCGGGCTGTAGCCTTTAACTTGCGGGCTGTAGCCTTTAACTCGCGGGCTGTAGCCCCTAACTTGCGGGCTGTAGCCCCTAACTCGCGGGCTGTAGCCTTTAACTTGCGGGCTGTAGCCTTTAACTCGCGGGCTGTAGCCCCTGACTTGCGGGCTGTAGCCTCTCCGGTTGGATATAAAACACTTGTAGGTAATAACCGTAAAACAGGGAATTCCCCTCATCATCCCGGTCAAGGATTGGCGCGGCAGCCATGTTGCCGACACCTTCCACGCTCCACTCTACCCACATTTTGGCAGGGCTGCAAACCTACGGTTTACTTATCGGAGCCGGCAAAACGTCATATACAGCCGGAACGTTATGCCAATGGGCTTGGTGATGCGGCCGTTCATGCCAACGGAAAAGGCTTTGTCAAGGTCTTTGCGGTGAGCGTTGGCGGCCATGGTGATGATGGGACGGAGTGGGCGTCAGGGCGTTCAAGGATACGGCCGGTGAGCTTGGGTATGGCGTCTTCTCGGTTACGAATTCGGTTTAGGCGCCTTCTGTCTTCTCGCAGGTAATCGTGAAACTAAATGACGAGCCTTTACCCGGATTACTCTTTACCGTGATCTGGCCGCCCATCTGAGTTACGAGGCTCTGGCTGATGGCAAGCCCAGTGCCGTCAGAATGTGTCGCAATGGAGGTATCCGCAGGCTCAAAGGGTCTGAAAATCTTCGCTATCTGCGCTTCGCTCATACCAATACCGCTGTCCGTAACACGGAACATAATGGTAAGGTCCCTGTCGGTTTCCTGCTCAATTTTGACTACGAGTGCGAGCTTGCCCTGTTCCGGCGTAAACTTCACGGAGTTACCCAGCAGGTTGATAAGTACCTGCTTGAGTCGGAGCTTGTCGCCCTGTATACCAATGTCTGGAAGCTCACGCACATTGGTCAGGAAGTGTATCTGCTTGCTGCGACAGCGCGGTGCGATGATACTTGCCACTTCTAGCATGGTAGTTCTGAGCAGAAACGACTCATGTACCAGTACGAATTTGCCGGACTCAATCTTGGCCATATCAAGTACATCATTAAGAATTGCCTGTAACTGTGTTGAAGCTGTGGCTATTTGGTCAAGCGACGCAAGGGTTTGGGGAGACATACTTGTTTTGCGGGCGATTTTAGTCATGCCCATGATGGTGTTGAGCGGCGCGCGTATCTCATGGCTGATGCGGGCAAGGAAATCGCTCTTGGACTGCGAGGCAAGCTGGGCGACTTTGGTCTGAATCTCAAGCTCATGCGCGCAGTCCTGGGCGATTTTGGTCTGAATCTCAAGCTGTTCAGTACGCTGGCTTATCGTGGTTTCCAGTTGTTTGTTTAGTTGTTTATAATGTATAGAGTTAAGCAAAACAAATATGATGAGTACGACTACTATAGAAAAGAGTATGATGATGATGAGGTTGTACTGGGTCAAAAAGTTGGTAAGGGCTTGGATCGCGTCTATATCATCTGGTTCTTGCTCAATGCTCAGTGGTTCTACAGACTCTGCGGCAGGCATCTCCACTATAGGGGCGCGCTCCGTGTCGCTTGATTCGCTGAAAAGGTATTCATGTGGCTCTTTGTTACGCAGTTCAGCAAGCTGTTCTGCTCCGCCTTGTTCCAAAGCCAGAGCTGCTATCCTGATGATGGGCGACAAGGCTGGATTGCCGGTGCTTATCACGGGGAAGGCCGGATTACCCTGCCCTTGCTCTACGGAGAAGTCAATCTGATGGGCTTCAAGGCCGGCGACAAGGGCAGCAGCTTCGTAAAAGCGCGGCGTAAAGGGAAGTTCAAAGACAAAGGAAAGCCATTTGCACAGCAACGCGGCATAGCCGCTTATGGCGCTGTCTTCTTGCGCACTCATGCCCAGAATGAACTCACGGCCGCGTGTGCGGAAGCCGTCAACCGAGTCGCGGTCTTCCTGCAATACGCCGGAGATGTTTCGATAGTTGGGGGGAGAAACAACAAGGACTGTAGTCGGGTCTGGTTCTACATCTACAGGCGCGGCGACTGTGGTTTGCTCTGGCGTCTGTTTGACGCAGCATAAAAGTGAACTAGTAATAAGCAGTATTGGTAATACGGAACGGTAGACCATAAAAAGTCTCCCCTACACTTCTTTTAACACTTCTCGCGGTCTGGAACCCCGCGCCGGACCAAGTACCCCGCGTTCTTCCATTTCTTCTACGAGTCGCGCAGCTCTGTTGTATTTGATTTTGAGCTTGTGCTGAAGAGAACTGACACTTAACTTGCCCTGTTGTTTAACGATTTCTAACGCCTGTCCATAAAGCGGGTCTTCCCAGCCGGAATAGGGCAGGGAACCTGAATCATCCTCATTATAGAACATTTCGTTATCGATATAGGCTGGCTCGCCCAGTGTTTTAACGTGTTCCACGACCCGCTCAATCTCTTCATCTGAAACAAAAGCGCCCTGAATACGGATAGGAAAGGGAATGTCGGCGCTTTTGTAAAGCATATCGCCCTTGCCCAGCAGCTTTTCAGCGCCGATTTTGTCAAGGATGATGCGGCTGTCCATGTTGCTTGCCACCATGAAGGCAATGCGGCTGGGGATGTTTGACTTGATGAGACCCGTGATCACATCAACCGAGGGGCGCTGAGTCGCCAGCACAAGATGAATGCCCACAGCGCGGCTCATAGCTGTGAGACGCGCTACAATCGCTTCCAGTTCCTTCCCGCTGGTGGCCATAAGGTCGGCGAACTCGTCGATTATTACCACGATATACGGCATGGGTTCTGCGCCAAGTTCGCGTTCTTTAATGCGCTTGTTATACGTTTTGATATCCCGTACACTCAGGGCCTCAAGGTTAGCATAACGTCGTTCCATTTCCGAGATGCAGTATTGCAGGGCCTGAAACGCTTTGGTCGGTTCGGTAATCACCGGCGTCAAAAGGTGGGGAATGCCGTTGTAGAGCTTGAGTTCCACGATCTTAGGGTCAATCAGGATGAGTTTGCATTGAGCGGGAGTGCAAAGATAGAGTATCGAGAGGATCATGGCGTTCACGCAGACAGACTTGCCAGAACCGGTTGAGCCAGCGATGAGGAGGTGTGGAGTCTGGGTGAGGTCAATGGTTTGCGATTCGCCGCTTATGTCTTTACCGAGTATCACGGGAACTTCTGCCTGGGGTTTGTTTTGCCCAAGTTCAGCTTCGATAAGCTCGGCAAAGGCAACCACGCTTCGTTTGGCATTGGGTACTTCAATACCCACCGCATGTTTCCCCGGAATGGGCGCCACGACACGCACCGAGACAGCGGCTAACCTGAGCGCGAAGTTGTCCTGCAAACCAGCAATCTTAGTCAGCTTTACTCCTGGCGCGGGCAGTATCTCAAACATGGTTATAGCCGGTCCTTTTCGTATATTCGTAACCTCAGCCTGAATGTTGAACTCCCTGAGCGTTTCTTCCAGAATCCGTCCCTCATTTTTCACATCCGTATCAACAACGTCGTCGGCGTCAGTGCGCTCATTCAGAATACCGCTGACCGGTACCTGATATGGCGGCCAGATTGTTTTCACCGGCTTTGGTTTGGGCTCCGCCGGTGGCACGACAGGTTCCCACGTTTTCCGCACGGCCGTAAACTCTTCTATAACTTGAGCTGTGGAGAGAGGTTTTAACTCAGGAAGCCGGAATTCTTTCACGACAGGCTCTGGCGGCGGCGCTTCAAGATGGATTTCTGCGGGCGCTTCTTCTGGTTCTGATTCCGGCTGATTAAACGGCAAGAGCAGTATAGTGGGCGGCTTGCCCAGGTGAAGCGGCGCTTTCGGCATTCGCCATGACGAGGGACGCTGAATCGGCGCGCCTTTTTTTCTGGACGGCAAAGGATCATCTTCGCTGAGGTGTCTGATGTATTCCCGTCTTTCATACTCACGGGGAAACAACATACTTATGAACAGCGTGATCGCTATGCCCTCAGCCGCAGTTAGCAAAACGATAAAAAAGCTAAAGCCTGACCTGCCCAGTGAGCGGAGTAAGGGGATACTGAATGAGAAACTGTCAAAGTCGCGGATAAACACAAAACCAATGGCGAGTGTCAGAAAAGGGACGAGTACCGCGTTAAGTATAAAAATACGCTGGGGACGATAGACCGGTTCGGCAAGGATGAAGGCAGCAAAGAAAATGTAGGCTGGAATTGCAAAGGAAAGCACTCCGTAGGCATTCACCAGAAAGCTTCCTATCCCGAACAGAAAGCCCTCCGCGCCAAAGAGCGCGCCGGTGATAGAAACTCCCAGTATAATAGAAAGAAATCCCAGTATCCCGCCGGCGATGATAGCGATAAGACGAAATTTGGATACCTCTTGCGTGAAAACTTCTTTCAAATACACGGATAACCTCATCAGAACATAACTTGTAATCAAATTTGAGAATTCTCATATATGTTTTTATAACATCTTACCTAAACATATCGGCAACAACAGCTGTCATACTCAAATTAAAATACAAGTAGCCATACATCGCTGCGGCAGCGCTTACCCGTTTTCCATAGTTGCGGGTTTCGTTTATCGAAATGGTCTCCAGAAACAGGTCTATGGGCAGAGCTGGTTCAGCATTACGCAGACGTCTCACCCGTGTTGGGCCTCCGTTGTAACCAAGTAAGGCCAGCATTGGATTGCCCATGCTCTTTATCAGGGAACTGAGGTATGACGCGCCGATGTGTACATTGGCAACTGGATCGCGGGCGTTCACCTTGCCGTTCTCTACATAGTTTGGCCCGCCGTTTCTGGCAATGCGCCGCGCCTCTTCCAGCGCGGTTGCGGGCATAAGCTGGGTAAGGCCGATTGCTCCGGCGTAGGAAGCGATGTTTGCGTCAAAAGCGCTCTCTGTGCGGATGAGGCCATAGAGTAGCTGAGGCGGAAGGCTGAGGTCGAGGGCGCGGTCCTCAATGATGTCCTTGAATGAGCGCGGGTAATAGAGTTCCATGTCTGCGCGGCTCATCACATAATCCTGCCGGTTCATATAGAAGCCGGCGATCCTGATAGACTCGATCCACTGCTCATCAGCCGCGAATGCCTCAGCTATGCGTCGAAGCTCGGCAATGGACAGCGTATCCCGCAGGCGATTCAGATAAGGCAGCACGAGCGAGCCTGCTCCGGCATCAAAGAAGCCTATAAGGAACTGAAACTCTTCGCTCATGGCAGCTTCAGTTGCCACGTCTTGCGCCAGGGCAAGCTCCAAAGCAAGACCCAGACGGGAGGCGCTTAAAGTGCGGTAATACAACGACGCCTGAGATTCCTCAAAGGCGATTCGGTAAAATGCCTGTTTCAGCGCGTCTGCTGTGGTTTCTGCGCCCAAGTTCAAGGCGCTCAAGGCTGGCGCGGCATCTTTTATAGTCAGAAAACCTTCGTCAAGCACTCGTCCCAAAATATAGGCGTACTGAGCAACGAGCGCCCGGTCGCTGCCATTGCGGATACGCAAAAACGTCTCAAGCATGATTGTCCATTGCCTAGTCGCCGTGAGATAGCGGCAGTAGGGAGACAGGATGTCTTCAAAGTAAGCGTCGTCATGCCAGCGTCGCTGATAGAGCGTGAGAAGCGTGGCCAGGGTTTCCGGCTTGTTCGTCAGCGCCATGTTAAGGATATACCAAATACAGGCGTCCTCCTGCTCCGCATCCGGCGCAAGCAGAAGCGCAGCCCGAAAGTAATCCTCCGCCTCCTCATAATGCGCGCGTTGTCGTTCAAGTCGCCCCAGAAAGTAGCGGAGTCGGTAACGGAGTGTGGGAACGTCAAGGAGGGATTCAGACACTGCCTCAGATTGAAGCAGGCTTTCCCACTGAAGCAGGATTGTTACGCCTTCGGGTATGGAGCTGTACTGGAAACTGCGTCCCAAATCATTCAACAGGGCTGGATAGCGCCAGAAGAGCCGGGGGTTTTGTACGATCAGAACGTGAAAATGTTTCAACGCCTCGCTAAAGCTGGAACGGGCAGCGGCGCGACGGCCGTATATGGCGGCAAGCTCAAGCTCAGACAAGGGGATATTCTCTGCCTCAATCGTTTCCAGCGCCCATACATAGGCGCTATCAATCGGAGCATCCATGAGTAGATCAACAAGCGCGTCTTTGTGTTCCTCTTCACGGTACTGAGCTACGGCGCTCAGTGCCTTTGACCAAGAGGAATCAGCGTCTTTGAGGACTTGCAGTGTCTCCTTCCAGCGGTTTCTGGTGTACAGTATTGCCCCATACAGATCAGGCTCTATGTTGGCAACACGAATGTTGGTTTCCTTATCCCGCAAGACTATTGGAATAAGCTCACGGGCGGCTTCTTCGCGTATTCGGGGGGAAGCGCTTTTGAGGCTGGTCTCGAACAGTTCCCGTACATCCGCTTCAGTGCCATTGATTATATGTGAACGTATAAGAAGCGCCTCATAAAAAGCCGCCGAGAACTGTGGAGACGGGATATCTGCCCGTTCCTCGCTCTTGCAGGAGAGAACAACACAGAGCAGGAGCAGCAGGAGAAACCGCGTCTTAGCGTGGTGGAATACGAATAGTAGTACCTGAAACAATGAGATCAGGGTTACGGATACGATTAAATCGAACAATACGAGGATACAGCCAGGGATTACGATAAAAAGCCTCCGATATGTCCCAAAGGGTATCTCCCCACCGTATCCGATACGGCGCGCCAGAGGGAGGAATGGTGGTTGGAACCTTATACGAAGCGACCGGCGGCGCGGGTCTACTTCGGGTAACTTCTTCAAGTGGCGGCTCAGGCGCTTGAACCGGCGCTTCGATGAGCGGCACGACCGCCGCAGTCTGTTTTGGTTCCTCTGTTACTTCTTCTATCGGCATAAACGGTTCCGGCTCGGCAATATCAGTGGCAAGCGGCTCTGACTCTGCCGCTGGTTCAGGTTCAGCAACACTGGCGCCAAGCGACTGCGACTCGACTACTGGTTCCGGCTCTGTCGTTGCCGGCTCAGGTGTCAGAACCGGCGATGGCGGGGCAATGGCGACAAGCGGCGGGGAGGGCGTCGGCTCAGGCTGAGGCAATTCCACTGCGCTGAGTACGTCTGGCGGCGTTTCTCTGTTGCCTTTCTCTCGTAATAAAAAAAACCAGAGCAAAAAAAGTATAATAAGCAGGCCAATGAGTGAACCGAGCACAATGAGCCATGGGAATTTCTTTTCCATTTCGGAAACGTATAGACCCGCCGGTGGGGTAAGGTCTGGCATTACATCTGCAACTTCAAAATCAGCGTCCATGTCTAGCGACGAATCCGCCGGCGTGTTCAGCGACACCTGCAAGTGGCATGTCTCCGACGCTGAATCAAGGTCAACAACGTCCGCCGCGATTTCCCCGTACCCATTGGATGTAATGATAATTTCTATCGACGGTTCCCCCTTGGGGGCAGGTTTGAGATGATCGATAAGGAGACTACCAATATGTAGAGCGTTCTGCATGGTCGCAGTTTCACTTTTATACAGATTAATATGGACACTTTGCTGATTATCATGCGCCGTGGTGAGTACAAGCCGCTTTTTAACAGGCGCGTTCTCTTCCAGAATCGAGTAAAACTCACCATTAGCGATTTTAATACCAATTGCCGACATCATAAAACAAATCTAGTTGGAGAATGTTCCTTTGTCAATCAAGCATCCTTGATAAGTACAGCGTATTAATGATCCCGCCACGCTTATTATAAAGCGGCGTATAAGCGAACTGTTTCAATATCCAGCTCCAGCGTTTCCGCTATCTTGATGTCCTGCCATCCCTCAATGCAGAGCTTCCGTACCAGCTTAATATTAGCCTGCTTCTGTTTCTCTTCAGCCTGCTTCCGCTCCGCCTCAAGTTTCGGAGCCCAGAACTTGTCCCGTTCCGCAATAGCTCGCTTCTCAGCACGCTCCGAAACCGATAACAATGTCCCCG
>JAIRMT010000017.1 GCA_031258505.1 Treponema sp. | reverse complement strand
CGGAACGTTAGGTGAAGTGGGTTTTGTTGCTATTTTGATGTATTACTTCTATAAATTATTGCAATAGATAATTTAATTCAATTTCTGGAAATACTGTATGTATTTTATTTATAATTGTTAATCTAGGATTAGACTTCTTTTCCAGCCTCTGATAGCTGTAAATATTTTTCATTCCTAACATTTCTGCAACTTGTTTTTGTCTCATATTAGAATTAAGCCTATAATTTCGCAATAATACAGCCAATGCAATTTCCGGTTCAACTTGAATTTTTACTGTGTCATTTTTAGTATCCAACGAGTTGTCAGGTAATGGGAATATAATTTTTGAATCATTTGGTTCTTCAAGAAACAAATTTAATGCTTCTTCACAATTTTTATATAATTCCTCTTGAGTATTCGCCTGAGTAACACACCCATTTAATTCCAAGCATTCAGCCCAAAATCCAACCTTTTCTTTATGTATCTTAAAGTGATATTTCATCATCTTCCTCCTTCGTCATTTAATCTCTTCAATAATTTTTGTTCTAACCCTTTTTTCAATTCTTTATGCATAGGTATAGTTTCACGTAAATTCCCTTTTTTTAACGATTTTATGCAAAATGGATTTCGCATAACAGGTCTGTATATGCGCGCCAGCTACGCTGGCTGCGCCGCCGGTAGGCGGCTCGGCCTCGGCAACGGGCTAGGCCATTCCGCTGCGCGTCCCAGCGCAGCTGGGAAACATTTCCACACCGCAATGACACAATGATAAATTCAGGGAGTTTTACCAAAGATGAACAAGCGTAACTATTCAGCCGCCTGCCGTCAGGCGCTGAACGACCCCGAATTCAAGAGCGCAGGCGGGGATTGCGGATTACATCACCGCCTGCTTGGAAGGTTGGATGTAGTAGATATGCCGCGTTCCTGCCATCAAGACGCTGTGGCGCCGAGCAGCTCCTCCCTGGCCGACAGCTTCAGCGCGTCAAACAGTTCCGCCACATCGCCCTGTATGATGAGGTCGAGCTTGTACAGCGTGAGGTTGATGCGGTGGTCCGTGAGCCGGTTTTGGGGAAAGTTGTAGGTGCGGATGCGCTCAGAACGGTCGCCGGACCCGACCTGCGTCTTCCTGGACTCGGCGCGTTCCGCCGCTGCTTTCGCCGCTTCCATCTCGTAGATGCGGGCGCGAAGAATCCGCATAGCTTTTGCCTTGTTCTTTATCTGGCTCTTTTCATCCTGACAATGCACCGTAATACCAGTGGGAAGGTGGATGATGCGTACCGCCGAGTCAGTGGTGTTGACGCACTGGCCGCCCGGACCCCCAGCCCGCATCACGTCAATGCGGAGGTCATCCGGCCGTATGTCAATTTCAGTCTCGTCAGCTTCAGGAAGCACTGCCACAGTAACCGCCGAGGTATGGATACGTCCCGAAGCCTCGGTCGCTGGAACGCGCTGCACCCGATGAACGCCGGATTCATAGCGCAGGTTTTCATACACATTACTACCGCTAATCGAAAAGATGATTTCCTTAATCCCACCAAGCTCAGTCTCATTGGAACTCATGGTCTCGAACTTCCAGCCCCGCGTTTCAGCGAAACGGGAGTACATACGGAACAGGTCAGCGGCAAAGAGCGCGGCTTCATCGCCCCCGGTTCCAGCGCGTATCTCCATGATGATGTTCTTCTCGTCAAGCGGGTCTCTGGGTATGAGCAGGAACTTCAGCCGGTCTTCCACGTCTCGCAGACGCAGTTCCAGTTCCCGCAGTTCCTCTTTTGCCAGTTCCCGCATATCAGGGTCTTTTTCTTCCTGAAACAAAGTCTTTGCGTCAGCAATCTGGCTGTTCAGGGTTTCACTTTCCCTGTCAGCAACGGCAATATCGCTTAAAAAAGCGTATTCTTTCATGGTTTCCCGGTACTTCTGCTGATTCTTTACCAGTTCCGGGTCTTGAATAAGCTGGGCTACCTCCTCATAACGGCGCAGGAGGGAAGAGAGTCTTTCGTTCTTTTGCATAGCTCATCATAACAGCATGAAATCAACGCTTTCAAGTTACCGCTGCCCGTGTCTACTGCTCCTCGCCGCTGCCCGCAGTTTCTTTAACTCAAACCCGACGAGTATCGCCGTTACAATAAACGAGAAACCATCAGCAACCGGCATCGCCGCAACCACGCCCCAGAGTCCCCAGATATGACCAAAGAGGAGTATACAGGGAATCAGCGCGATACACTGCCGCAACAGCGACAGCACTATCGAGGTCTTGGGACGACCAGTAACGACAAACATATTCGACGACACAATCTGGAAGCCCGCCAGCGGCAGTAACAGCATTGAAACACGTATGGTCCAGGTGGCAAAGCGCAAGAGTGCGGGACTGCCATCAGGCGTGAAGATTTGCACCATTGACACCGTGAAGATTTGCACTGCCGCAAAACCAAGCGTACAGATGCCAGTTGCCGCCGCTATCGCCCGCAGATAAGCGCTTAACACACGGTCAAAACGCTTTGCGCCATAGTTGAAGCCGAGTATGGGTTGCGCGCCCTGGTTAATACCAAAGATGGGCATGAGAATCAGCATCAGCAGAGAGCCAGAGATGTTCATGCCTGACAAGGCCACATCGCCGCCATTGGCAACGCCCAGAGCCTCAGCGCCGTACAGACTTACGCTATAGTTGTTTAACCAGCCAACGCCTGACATAACCAACTGCATGAGGAATTGGGACGAACCAAAGGTCATTATGTCCAGCACAATCTTGAGCGACGGTTTCAGCAACCTTATCTTGAGGTGTATCACTGCTTTCTTACTGAAACTGAACGTTAGTATCCAGATTGCCGACGCCAACTGCGAGATGATTGTTGCCCAGGCCGCGCCTTCCACGCCCCAGCCCAGAATGAAGATGAAAATGGGGTCGAGGATGATGTTCATACCCGCGCCAATGAACATACTAATCATGGTGATGGTCGGGAAGCCCTGTGCGCGAGTGCAATGAGAGAAACCAAAGCCAAGCATAGAAAAAACCGCCCCGTACAGAATGATACGGAAATACTTGCGGGTGTATTCAAGGGAAGCGCTTCCCTCCTGCGCTCCCAGTATGGACAAAAGCGGCTCCAGAAAGAGCAGTCCCGCCGCCATAATGAGGATGCCCATGACGAGTAGGAGCCAGAAACAGTGGTTAAGGGCGTTTGCAGCCTCGTCTTTTCGGCCTTGACCAAGTCTCATCGAAATCATGTTTGCCGCGCCAATGCCAAAGAGCATCGAAAACGCCATGAATACCGTCATCAACGGCATGGCGAGCGACAGCCCGCCTAAAGCCGCCTCGCTCACGCCGCGCCCTACGAAGATACGGTCAACGACGTTGTACAGCGCATTTACCAACATCCCAGTTATCGCCGGCAATGAAAACCGGAGTAACAGCTTCCCAATCGGCTCTATTCCAAGCCGGCTTGCCGCATCGCTTTTTGTTTGTGTCAATTTATTTCCCATCTTTATGAATTCATACGCTCGTATGGAGCCATGCCATATATGCTGTACGAGTACAGTCTGCTGTACCCGTACAATTCTCTTCTATAAATATAGGCTATTTATACAAAGGTCCCAGCGCGGCGCAGGCTCGGTAGTCAGCGCCTTCCGTGTCCATGCCAAAGGCGTTCCAATACGATGGGCGATAGATGGCGTTAGGGTCAACATTGTGCATACACACCGGTATCCGCAGTATGCTTGCCAGCGTGATGAGGTCTGCGCCGATGTGTCCGTAGGAGATAGCGCCGTGGTTCGCGCCCCAAGCCGCCATCACCGAATACACGTCCCGGAACGCGCCTTCGCCAGTCAGCCTCGGCGCAAACCATGTCGTGGGCCAGGTCGGGTCAGTGCGCTCGTCGAGTTTGTCGTGAACAAAGTCCGGGATACTCACCGTGAAGCCTTCGGTAAGCTGGAGCACCGGCCCCACGCCCTTGACCAGATTCAGCCGACACATTGTTACCGGCATATCGCCCTCAGTGAGAAAGTCCGACGAATAGCCGCCGCCGCGGAAGTAGCCAAGGCTGGCGTAACGCCAGCTCACCGCGTCAAGAGCCGCGCCCGCCTCCTCTAGCGTGGTCTCCCAGAAGGGCTTTATCGCAGGTTTACCGTCCTTGCGCTGTTTACCAATACCGTCCAGGGTAGTGGCGCCTGAGTTGATGAGGTGAATCAGCCCGTTAGCCGCGCCCCCATCAGGTTTCCAGCCCGTAACACGCTCGATTGCCGCTGGACTCCAGTAGGTACGCACATCTGAGAAAAGCTGGGCAGTACCAGTAAGCAGGTGTCCGAAAAGCATGGACACACCATTAAGGCCGTCGTTTTCTGTAGCAACGATATAAGGAGCGCGGATACCATTCCAGTCAAACGACGAGTTCAGGATAACCTCAAGGAAGTCGCCATTAGGGGAATGGTCGTTCCAGTGGCGCTGTCCCTGAAAGCCCGCCAGTATCGCGTTATGCCCAAGCGCTTCCTCGTCCAGCTTCTTGCGCTTGAGGTCAGGGTTACCAACCATAAGATCACGGACAATGATTGCCATCTTAACGCAGGTCTTCCACACCTCATCCTTACGCTGCCTGCTATGCTGCTGCTCCTGCGGGTTATTATCAGGCCCTTCCTTACAGTTCGCCTTGACCCACTCAAGGGCGCGCCGGTATTCAGCGTCAGAGAAAATCTTCTCCTCAAGCCGCCGCGTGATCTCGGACATATCAACATACTCGTTTCGCATACCCAGATATTCCTGAAAGAAGTCCGCATTACTAATAGAACCAGCAATACCCATTGATACCGAACCGATAGACAGGTAACTTTTACCCCGCATCCACGCGGCTGCAAGGGCAGCGCGGGCAAAACGCAGCAGCTTCTCACTGACATCAGAGGGTATCACGCTAATGTCAGTGAGGTCTTGCACATCCTGCCCATAGATACCAAAGGCGGGAAGCCCCTTCTGGCTATGCGCCGCCAGTACCGCCGCCAAATACACTGCGCCAGGACGGTCGGTACCATTGAACCCCCAGACAGCCTTGATAGTAAGCGGGTCCATGTCCATTGTTTCCGAGCCGTAGCACCAGCACGGGCTAACGGTAAGCGTAACCGCGACGTTCTCGCGGCTGAACTTATCCTGACAGGCGGCTGCTTCAGCAACGCCGCCAATGGTACTATCAGCAATAACACACTCCACCGGCATACCGTTGGGGTGGAGCAGGTTTTCGCTAATGAGCTTGGCCGCCGCCCGTGCCAGTCCCATAGTTACATCTTCGAGAGATTCTCTCACCCCACGTCTGCGGCCATCAATCGTGGGTCTAATTCCAATCTTTGGTAATGCCCCCCTGAACCGGTTTACCGGCGGGTTCATCTTGAGATTACTAACATCAGCCATAAAGCCTCCACTAAACTTATTGATGTATGATTAGACGCATAGCAGACTTTGTCAATGCGGTTCGTCTGACAGTCAGGATAAACGCATAGAAATTCTCAAGCGCCTCTATACCAGTCGCATATACGCCCGTATCGCGCTCAAGCGCGCTAAGAAAGAAGAAGAAGGGGGAGCGCCGTTGAGGAAGAAGCGCGCCTCTATTCGCCAATGCCGCGCCGTTTACTCCGCTGCTCCCCCTCGCT
>JAIRMT010000148.1 GCA_031258505.1 Treponema sp. | reverse complement strand
CGCTTATAGTTCTTGTCAAGCCCCTAACGGCTTAAATAACCCTTTTTTACCTTTTTTTTCTCTTTATCTGAAGAAGGCTCCAGTGTCGAAGGCACTCGTGTCTCCGTATCAGGAGACGTGGTCTTCTTTTATTTCCCCTTGTATTCCGCGCCGCGTTGCGGCTATGGAAGAAACCACTCGTACGGCGGTTATATAAATTTTGCCGGCGGGCATTAAACGTATGTTCATGGAGGTTTGTTTATGAAAAGCAAATTGTTTCTAGCGGGAATACTGAGGAAAATGAAGAAACGCAGTATTCAAAGAAGGTTGGCAGAGCTGGCGCTTGCCTTGCTCATAGCGGGGTTCATGTCCTGTAACACCGTACGCGGCGATTCCCTAACGTTCAAAGATTCAGGCAGCGATATCGGCGGATGCGCGTACTCGGAAAAAGCGGAAACTTCAGAAGGGGTCCATTACCTTTTATCGATAAGCTACGATGAAGCCGTTAAGATTCTTACGGAGCAATTCGGCAAACCTAAAACAGGGTGGCTTCTACAGGTAGGCTCAGCCTTAAGCAATACTGAAGGCGCAGTTGTCCTCGAAGTAAATGCTAACGATGTCCGTCTGGCCAAAAAAGAGAACGGCAAGTATGTGGTAAGCGGATACAACCGTAAGTAAACGATGACTAGCTTGATGCCAATCATCGTTTTTTAAGGAGCAAGCTCATTTTGCAGCGGGACAAGGACTGGCAGTATGTCAGCCCTTGTCCTATGTTGGACATCTGAAAACAGACGCAAGACTACTAAAAGAAACAGGTCATGCTTAAAAATACTGTGGACAAGGCGCTAGAAAGATATCTTGACAAAAAATATAAAAAACACCTCTTGCTCTATTTTTAAAAATGATTTATAGTAAAGCGACGTTTCTGAGAACGCCCCAATGGGTCCATGAGGTTTCAGACATGCGTCTTGAACTTTGAGACGCATGTCTGGAACTTTGAGACATGCGTCTTGAACTTTGAGACATGCGTCTTGAACTTTTAGACGCATGTCTGGAGCTTCAGACGCATGTCTGGAATTGATAGACGCATGTCTAAAACTTTCAGACGCATGTCTTGAACTTTCAGACGCATGTCTAAAACTTTCAGACGCATGTCTGAAACTCTAGGGGCGCGCCCAAAAACGTTAGATGTATATTTTAAGATCATAAGATGCGCGTCCGGGAATCGCGGAGGCGCGTCTTAAACAAGGAGGATTGCCATGAAAAGTCAGGATTGGGTACCCAAAAGGGAGCAGAGTTTTGTTGATTTATGTCTCAAATGGGTAATGGTACTGGCGGATGCCATCAAAATAGCCGCCTTCGGCTGGGACCAGACCGAAGTTACAGCGACTTTGGACAAGGTAAACGGCTTCTTAACTGCTCGGAACGCCTATGAAGCGGACAATTCCACGACAAAACGGCTCGCTAAAGACGAAGCTAAGAAAGAAGCCATTAACGCGATACGGAATTTCGCCAATTCCTCTATCCGTTTCAACAAAAAAATGGACGACACCGACAAGTTGTTCTTAGGGATTTACCCAAAGGATGCCACGCCGACCCGCCACAACCCGCCCACGAGCCAGCCTATTACAGTGGTCGAAAACTCGGTCAATCATTTTGAGCATAAGGTAAAAGCCGTGAGCCACGCGAATGGGGATACAACAAAGCCAGAGGACGCTTACGGGGTGCGCTACGCATGGCAGGTGGGCGGCGTAAAACCAGCGTCTGGGGCTGACTTGTCGAAAGTGAAATTCAGCCGGAAGCCAACCCTGGTTGTTACCCACACCGAAGCAGACAAGGGCCAGGCGGCCTACTACGCCTCTTGCTACGAAAACAGCCGAGGAGAGGCCGGTCCCTGGTCCCCAGTGGAAGAAGCCTTTATCAGCTAAACCTTTCTCATCGTTTGTGGGGACTGTTGCTATGCGGCAAGTCCCCGCTATTCTTTGCAAAAATAAAAAACCTTTTAAGTCCCTTTGCATAAGCTCAAGGAACGAGTATTATCTCTCTATGAATAGAGAGACTTTGAGGCTTGGAATTGATGTGGGTTCTACAACAGTGAAGGTTGTTGTTATGGACCCGTTGACGAAGAAGGCGCGGTTTTCGCGTTACCGGCGGCACAACGCTTATCAGTCGGAAACAGCGAGGGAACTGCTTGCTGAAGTACAGGAACAGTTCCCCCACGCCGTATTCCTCGCTGCTGTTTGCGGTTCAGGCGGCAAACCGATTGCTGATGCTATCGGGGCGTACTTTGTGCAGGAGGTCGTTGCTAACGCGGTCGCGGTGCGCGCCTTTTACCCCCATGCGCGGGTCGCCATTGAGCTTGGGGGTCAGGATGCTAAGATTGTATTTTTTTACCACGACGAGGTAAGCGGTCAGCTTGTGGCGTCGGATATGCGGATGAATGGGAGCTGTGCAGGCGGTACTGGCGCGTTCATTGATGAGGTTGCCACGCTGCTGCGTACTCCGGTGGAGGAGTTCGAGACACTGGCGGCAAAAGGTACGGCGGTCTATGACATATCTGGTCGCTGCGGCGTGTTTGCCAAGACTGATATACAGCCCTTGCTCAATCAAGGCGGGCTGCGCGAGGATATTGCTCTGTCAACATTCCACGCTATCGCCAAGCAAACTATTGGCGGACTTGCTCAGGGTCTTGAACTCAAGCCGCCCATCATCTTTGAAGGCGGCCCGCTTACGTTTAACCCTACGCTCATTCGCGTCTTTGCCGAGCGACTGGGGCTTGGCGACAATGACATCATCCACCCTGAAAACCCCGAAACGCTTATCGCTTATGGCGCGGCTTTATCTATAGAAGAGATTTTTATGAAAGCCTCAGATGAAAACACCAGGGCTTTTAGACTGAAGGATGCGCTTGCCACGCTGTCCAATTTCCGTGAGCAGCTTCGTGATAAAGCGCCGACGCGGGGCGCGGCCTACTTTGCCACAGCGCAGGAACGCGCTGACTTTGATAAACGGCACCAGTTACCGCCGCCGCCTCATCATACAGCGCAGCGCGGCGATACCTTGCGGGTCTATCTTGGCATTGATGCTGGTTCAACCACGTCGAAGTTTGTGCTGCTTGACGAAAACGAAATCGTGGTAGACTGCTTTTATGCTAACAACAAGGGCGAACCGCTCAAGGTTATCAAGCAAGCCCTACTCGACATGAAGAAACGCTACGACGATGAAGGCGTGAACCTCGACATTATCGCGCTTGGAACCACTGGCTATGGGGAACTGCTCTTTGATAAAGCCTTTGGCGCGGATTATCACACGGTAGAAACCGTGGCGCACGCTGAGGCGGCGCGGAAGTATGCGCCGGGCGCCAGCTTTATACTGGACATTGGGGGGCAGGATATGAAGGCTATCAGCATTACCAACGGTGTTGTTACCAACATCACGGTAAACGAAGCCTGTTCCTCTGGCTGCGGCTCATTTCTTGAAAACTTTGCCGCCAATCTCAACATTCCGCTTGAAAAAATCGCTGCCGCCGCCTTTGACGCTCAACATCCAGCGGAACTGGGGAGTCGCTGCACTGTATTTATGAACAGTACGATTATCACAGAACAAAAGAACGGCAAACAGGCGGATGACATTATGGCTGGCTTGTGCCGTTCCATTGTCGAAAACGTGTTTACTAAGGTGGTGCGCCTGTCAAACTTTTCCGCGCTTGGCGATGAGGTTGTGGTACAAGGCGGTACGTTCAAGAATGACGCGGTACTGCGGGCGCTGGAGCAGTACATCGGCAAAGAAGTTGTTCGCGCCCCCTATCCGGGCGAGATGGGCGCTATCGGCATTGCCCTGCTTACCAAGAAACGCCTTACTGAAAAGGTCGGCAATGAGCCGCGACAGCAGAACGCGCGATCGCGCTTCATCGGCTTTGACGCCTTACAGACTTTTACGTATACCCAAGAATCAAACGTAACCTGCCATTTCTGCGCCAATAACTGTAATCGCACCCTTGTTACGTTCTCTAACGGGAAGACGTGGATTACGGGCAACCGCTGTGAGCGTGGCGAACTGTTGGGCGACTCAAAAGATGCGGCGCTGCGCGAGAAACTGCGGAAGATTAACGCTGACATGGACGCTGTTCCTGACATGATTAAGACGCGGGAGAAGCTCCTGTTCAAGGATTATGAGTTTACTCTGGTTGATAGGCCGCGAAACATGGTTATTGGACTGCCGCGAGTGCTGGATTTCTGGCGCACTATGCCGTTCTTCACAACTTTTTTTCACGCGCTTGGCTTTAAGACAAAGATTTCGCGCCCCAGTTCCAAAAAGCTGTTTGAAACTGGGCTTCCGTTTGTAGCCTCTGATACTGTGTGCTTTCCGGCAAAGCTGGCGCACGGACATCTGCACGACCTGTTTGACAACAGCGGTAAGGTTGACCGTGTGTTTATGCCGTTGTTTAATCACCTGCCATCAGAAAACCCTGAGCCGCAGAGTACCTTCACCTGTCCGGTACTGAAGGGCTATCCCCTTGTCGTGAAGTATTCTGATGACCCTGAGCGGCGCTGGCGTACACCGTTTGACACGCCGATTTTTCACTGGTTTAAGCAGCAAGACCGTGATTACCAGCTCAGTCGTTATATCAAAAATACGTTTGGCATTAGTGAAGAGATTTGTCTCAAAGCCATTGCTCAAGGCGACGAGGCGCTGGCGGCGTTTAACGCGGAACTGCTTGCTGAGGCTAAACGCATCCTCGCCAGTGTTGAAAAGGCGCGGCAAACCAATCCTACGGCTTTTGCAGTAGTGCTGGCTGGACGGCACTACCAGTTTGACCAACTGGTGAATCATCAGCTTTCCCGTTACTTCACCAGCCTGGGGATTCCAGTGCTGACCGTAGACGCTTTGCCCGGTGTGCAGGAGGTTGACCTGTCGAAGACCCGTATCGACATAACCAACAGTAATCATGCTCGCCTTTTATCCGGCGCGATACTGGCAGCGGAGCATCCGGCGCTGGAATACGTCGAGATATTCAGTTTTGGCTGTGGACACGACGCTCTCTTCACTGACGAAGTAACGCGGCTATTGTATGAAATCGCTGGTAAGTCGCCGCTGATACTCAAGCTCGATGAAAGCGATGTTGCTGGTCCCCTGCGGATACGGGTACGCTCGTTCATTGAGACTGTACAGGCGCGGCGACAAAAAGAGGCGGGTAATGTAATAACACGGACGCTGAGTGAGCCTTATGAGGTGAAATTCGCCAGAGAAGACCGTAATCTAAAGACTATCCTAATCCCCAACGTCAGCCGTACGTATTGCAAGGTTATG
>JAIRMT010000125.1 GCA_031258505.1 Treponema sp. | reverse complement strand
AATGTTCTGTCTTGTTGGTATACTGATGTTAAGAACATACTACTAGTATAGCGTTTTTTCAAAAGAATGTCAAGCTCTGGACAAAAAAAGAAAAAAGTTTGTCGGTGTTTCAGCGGAAGGGGCTTCTGACCTGGGCAAAGAAAACGGCGGCTTGCAGAACAAGTACAATGTCCACAGACATGTTACGCAGGAAGAAAAAACGGTAAGAATTGGTCATCGAATGGACGCTAATATACGCGAATATGTCATCGCGTTCATTCGCGTCATTCGATGATCTTTTTCTTTCCGGCGCGTAAGGTGAGTGATAACCCAGTTTTGTTTAGAAACTCGTCGTATCCGGGTCTTGGGAATAGCCCACACACCCTTTGAGTCCCGCGATGAGTGTTACATCATCTTCGGAAAGCTCAAAATCAAACACCTCAGCGTTTTCTTTGATCCGCGCCGGAGTTACGGATTTCGGCAGGGGCAAAAACTCCATTTGCAGACTCCAGCGGATGCAAATCTGGGCGATGGACCTGCTGTATTTCTTTGAAAGTATTTGCAGTTCCGGCACTTCAAAGATTTTGCCGATCCCCAGCGGGCTGTAAGCCTCTAAAATCATGCCTTTGCTCCTGCAATATGCCACAAGCTCATCCTGCGTATCCCCCGGACAAAGCCTGATCTGGTTGACCATAGGCGCAAGCGCGGCAGTCTTTAACAGCGCTTCAATATGGCGCTGACGAAAATTACTGATACCGATAGCCCGAATGCGCTTTGCTTGGTAAAGCTCCTCAAAGGCTTTCCATGTACCAGCATTAGCTTCCTGCCAGCGGCTGCGGAAAGGCAAGGGATTAGGCCAATGTATCAAAAACAGGTCAAGGTAATCCATGTCCAGCTTTTTCATTGTCTCTTCAAACGCGGCAAGGGTTTTTTCATAGCCATGCTCAGTGTTGGTCAGTTTGGATGTGATGAAAAGCTCATCCCGCTTTACTCCGCTTTCCTTAACCGCCTTGCCAACACTCGCCTCGTTGCCATAGCCCTGAGCTGTGTCAATATGCCGATAGCCAGCGGCAATAGCGGCCTTTACCGAAGCGACGCCAAGGTCGCTGTTTGGCGTCTGCCAGGTCCCAAAACCAATACACGGAATGTGTACCCCGTTAGAAAGCTGATAGGTGTCCGACAGTGAATTCATACTGTTTCTCCTTTTCGTTTTGTATACCATCTTTCCCAATATCTTTATGATAAAGGGAATGCAGATAGTATAAAAGTCAATGTAAAGATTAAGTCAAGAGGGGCTGCGCATAAAAACACTGGGCGTCTACAACGGAATATTCCCGTGTTTTTTCGTTATGCCTCCGCTGATTTTCTTACCCCGCAATACCTCAAAACCGCGCGCGATCTTCGACCTGCTCTCTTCGGGCGCGATGACTTCTGTGATATATCCCTTTTCAGCCGCGATGCGCGGCGTCATGTATTCTTCCTGATACTGCTGCTGCAAAGTCTTGCGATACTCGCTGTCATGGGCAAGCAGTTCCTTTGAATAAAGAATCTGTATCGCCCCGTCAGCGCCCATCACCGCAATTTCGGCTTTGGGCCAGGCGAACACAAAATCAGCGCCCAGGTGCTTTGAACACATGGCAATATACGCGCCGCCATAAGCCTTCCGCACAATCAGCGTAATTTTCGGCACGGTCGATTCCGCGTATGCGTAAATCAGCTTCGCGCCATGACGGATAATTCCCTTTTTTTCCTCGTCAGGCCCGGGAACAAATCCGGGAATATCGACAATAGTCAGCAGCGGAATATTAAAAGCGTCGCAGTAACGGATAAAACGCGCCGCCTTATCACTGGCGTCAGAATCAGCGATACCTCCAAGAAATATCGGGTTGTTGGCGATTATGCCCGTAAGCCAGCCATTGATATACGCGAATCCAATAAGCATATTTGGGGCAAATTCAGCCTGTACCTCGAAAAACGAATCGTCGTCAACCAGAACATTAATAACCGAGCGAATATCATACCCCTGATTAGAGCGTTCCGGTATCAACTTGTTGAGCGTTGTGAGTTTCACCTCGCTAAACTCAAACGCTTTTTGAGACGGCTCTTCCCCGTTCCAGCGCGGAATATAATCAAGCAGACGCTGCACTGTCTCGTAACATTGTTTCTCGCTGTCAAGGCGGAAATGCGCAACCCCGCTTTTTTGCGCGTGTATGAGACTGCCGCCCAGTTCCTCATCGCTTATATCAATCGCCATTGCCGCCTTTACCACTTTTGAGCCAGTAATAAACATCAGGCCAATGCGGTCAATAACAAAAATAAAGTCGGTTATTCCCGGCGAATATACCGCGCCGCCGGCGCATGGTCCCGCGATAATGGAAATCTGCGGAATATAGCCCGAAGCCCGCACATTCTGCGTAAATACATCGCCATAACCGGCAAGCGCGCTCACCCCTTCCTGAATACGCGCTCCGCCAGAATCGTTAATCCCAATAAGCGGACAATGAATATCAATAGCCTGCTGATACAGCTCGGCAATTTTCCTGCCGTGCAGATTTCCGAGAGTTCCTCCTTGCACTGTAAAATCCTGCGCATATACCGCGACTGTTTTTCCGTGTACAGTTCCGAACCCTGTAATAACCCCATCATAAGGAATTTCTTTTGCAGCGTCCGGCTTGACCCCTGAATAGACCTCCAGAAACGATCCTTCGTCGAGGAGCAGTTTGATCCGCTCGATAGCGTGAAGTTTTCCTTTCCGGTGTTGTTTTCCCAAATCATAATTAGCCATAACACGCATATATACCGTGTGTTATCAGCCCTGTCAAGCGCGTCAACATGAAAGCCCAGTTTTACTACAGCAATTACGCATGAGTTATAAGCGGATACGCCGCGTAACTGCTGCTAAGATAACCCATCAGCGACTGCCGCACACGCCAGATGAAAACCGTTGAGGCGGCTGCTGTACCTGCTCTGTCCTTGTTTCTTAACTTGTTGACAGTCCCAGCCAAGTTACTGTATCACATACATAGGCTTTGACACAGCGCTATAGCGAAACTTACTTAAACAGACTATTCTTTGTACAAACAAGGAGGGCGTTTTATGCGACTAGCAATAGGGGACATTCACGGTAAACCGTTCTGGAAACACTTTCTGGGTGAGGATTTCTCCGAGTTCTACATACTCGGCGACTATTTTGATAGCTATGGCCTTTCGTTTAAGCAGGAGTACGCGAATTTCCAGCAGATCCGCGATGCGGCGCGACAGGATTCCCGCTTAAAGCTCTGTCTGGGGAACCATGATTACCATTACCTCAAAGGTATTCCGACTGGCGAGCGCTATTCCCGCTTTAATTACCAGCATTGCGCGGCTATTCAGGAGATTCTAGAAGCTGCGATGGAACTTTTCAGTATAGTGTACCTAACTTCCGACCACTACCTTCTTTCCCATGCGGGCGTTTCCCGTACCTTTATGCAAAAGGCGCAGGCCAAGGGCTTTAAGACGCCTGAAAGCCTTAACGCCGCGTTCAGACAGGGGCGCCGGCTTTTTGCCTTTGATGGCTACGATATGTATGGCAATGACGTCAGCCAGGGTCCGCTCTGGATACGCCCCGAAGCGCTGGAACAGGACGCGCTTCCGGGCTATACCCACATCGTGGGGCATACGCCGCAGGCGGCTATCACTGAAAGCCTTGCTGAAGATGGCGTTACGCGCTGTGTGTTTATCGATACTGGCAATAACAAATCAGTGTACTGGTTTTGAGCAAAGGCCGAAAATAAGACAAGGAGCTGGTATGCAAAGATCAATATGTTTCGTAACCCTGGCGCTGGGGGCGCTCGCGTTGCTTACTGGGCAGGATAGCCGGAGCGGGCGCGGGATTGCGTTGGAAGAGTCTTATCTTCAGGAATCAATGGACAGTATGCTTATTCGGGAGCAAAGCCGGTCGGAGAGCCGTGAGGTGAAAGAAAGCGCGCTTGCGACTATTGAGGCGGCTTTACAGCGGGGAACAAGGAACGAGGAGATACGGAGCGCGCTTGAAACCCTGGGTCTGGAGGGAACTGTGAACAAGACCATAAAAAATGGGGCGATTGTTAATAGCTTTCCTGATATACGGCGCAAAACAGCGCATTGTCTTGGGATAATGGGTGGAACGCAGGCATATACGATTCTTATACGAATGCTTGGGGCTGAAACGCAGGCGTTTGTGCTTGCCGAAGTGGTGAAAGCGCTTATGACAGTTGGTCTCAACCCGAACAACGAGACGGTAAAGCTGATCACGAAGCGGGTTCGGCATTTTGATGTTACGCTTCCCGATGATTTGCTTGCCTTTGCCGCTCTGAGCGCCTACGAAAGATTCGCGTCCGAGAACGGCTGGAGGCTGGACACTGATACGGAGGCGCTGCTGGTCAGTATTTCCGATGGACGGTATCACACTACAGCGCGCGCCTATGCAAAGGACTTGCTCGTCAAGCTACGCAGGTATCACGGGTGAGTGTGCGGTACAAAGAGAAGCTCTGGCTCAAGGGTTATACTGAGCGCGGCGTGAACCCGCGAGATAAGCTCATCTACTAAAGCCCGTATATCAGCGGCTGTGGCGTTTCCCGTGTTGATGATGATGTTGCCATGCCAGGGCGCAACTTTCGCGCCGCCGAAGCTCAGGCCGCGTAAGCCCAGCTCGTCAATGATTTGACCGCTTGGTTTGCCAAAGGCGCGGTTATTCTTGAACACGGAACCGGCTGAGGGGAAACGGTAGTGGCCTTTACGCTCACGGTCTTTGCGATGGGCTTCTATCTCCGTCCATATTTCGGCTGGCGGACGCGGCTCAGGCCGAAACGTGGCGGATAGTATGAGGACAGCGCGGTTCTGGAACGGGCTTTTCTTGTAGCCGTAGTCTTCGGGTCTGAACGGCACGATTGTTTGCTGGAATGTTTCATCCAGAATCTCAATCTCAAAGAGGGTGTCAGACACTGAACGCTCATAACAGCGGGCGTTCATGTAAACCGCGCCGCCAATGGATGCGGGCATACCAGCGAGGAACGCGAGTACGCCGTCGCCTTCCTGAGCCGCGACTTCCACCGCAGCGTCTACCTCAGTGCCGGAACGTATTCTCAGGGCGGGCGCGGTGTTTGGCGCTGGGTTGGCGCTGGACGTGGCGTTGGTGCCAGACACGTTTTCCACGCCGGTCCAGCCGCCAGTGTCCAGCACAATGCCTCGGAGACCGGTGTCTGACACCACAAGGTTTGCCCCATGCCCTAAGATGAAGACCGGAATGGCCTCGTTGCTGGCGGCGCGTAACAGGGCTGCGGCGTAGTCAGGGAACACAGCGGCGTCTGGCTGTACCCAGACATCGGCTGGTCCGCCGACCTGAAATGTGGTGTGTAAGGCCATTGGCTCGTCATAGCGAATAAGGCCGGAGAAGCGGACTTTTGTCTTGATTTTTTCCAGAAATTCTTGTAGTTTAATCATGTTCTGATTGTACAATCCTTAAACACGGAGTTTCTATGCCACTGACTTTATTCAATACCCTTGGCCATGAGGTTCAGCGCTTCCAATCCATAAAACCTGGAGCGCTTGGCTTTTATGGCTGCGGCCCTACCGTATATAACTACGCCCATATTGGGAATCTGCGGGCATATCTGGTTCACGATATACTCGCCCGGACGCTCCGTCGCGCAGGTTTTGAGGTAACTCATGTGATGAACATCACTGATGTTGGACATCTTTCCGGCGATAACGACGAGGGCCATGACAAGATGGTGAAAAGCGCTGAGGAGCGCGGGAAATCCGTGCTTGAGGTGGCTGATTTATACACCCAAGCCTTCTTTAACGACACGGGACGCATGAACATCGAGCGTCCTACCATAGTTTGCAAGGCTACGGAGCATATCCCGGACATGATCGCGCTTATCAAACGGATCGAGGAGCATGGTTACACTTACTTTGCGGGCGGCAACCTCTACTTCGATATAACCAAGTTCACGACCTATGGGGAGCTTGCGCGTCTGCGGCTGGACGATCTCAAGGCTGGAGCGCGGATCGCGGTTGATGAAAATAAACGCAATCCCCATGACTTTGTGCTTTGGTTTACCAAGAGCAAGTTTGAGAATCAGGCGCTGGTGTGGGACAGCCCTTGGGGACGAGGTTATCCGGGCTGGCATATTGAGTGTTCGGCTATGAGCATCAAGTATCTTGGCGAGACCATTGATATACACGCGGGCGGTATTGACCATGTGGCCATTCACCATACAAACGAGATTGCCCAGAGCGAAGCGGCCACTAACAAGCACCCGTGGGTCAACTACTGGGTGCATAACGAGTTTTTGGTGATGGATCGGGGGAAGATGTCGAAGTCTTCTGGCGGTTTTATTACCCTGCAAACCCTGATTGACGCGGGCTACGACGCGCTTGATTACCGCTACTTTCTGCTGGGCGGCCACTATCGCAGTCAGTTGCAGTTTTCCTACACGGCGCTTGACGGGGCGCGTAACGCGCGGAAGGTTCTGGGCGACCGTGTGAGAGCGCTGGCAGATAAGGCGGGCGCTCCGGCAAAAAATGTTGAAGGCAAAGCGAAAATATATCTTGACGCCTTCAATGCGGCGTTGGAAGATGATCTTTCAACACCTCGCGCACTTGCTGAACTTTGGGGGCTTGCGCGGGACAGTGAAGCGGAAGCGGGAGAGGCGCTTGCCGCGCTGCTCGATATGGATCGGGTGTTGGGGCTGAGGCTTGAACAGGAAATGGTTCGGCGGGAGAAAGCGGTTGAGGACCCGGCGTTGGTCGCTGAAATCACCGGACTTATCGCGGAACGGCTTGCGGCAAAGAAAGCAAAGAACTTCGCCAGAGCCGATGAAATCCGGCAGGGCTTGAAAGAGCGGGGCATTATCCTGGAAGATAAGCCAGAGCAGACCGTATGGCGTGTCCTGTAACGCTTAGAAATAAAACTTGTTTGAAAATATGGAAGTTAAAATGTCCCAGACGGAATTCCGCGCGTTGTATGAAACGGTGTTTCCCATCCTATTCAGGGTTGCTTATCGTATAGCGGGAAGCGAGGAAGCTGCGGAAGATCTCAGTCAGGAAGCATTTTTTCGTCTGCATGAGAAAAACATGGTTTTTCCCAATCCCGAAGAGGCCAAGTACTGGCTTATTCGGGTGGTGAAAAATACGGCGTTGAACTATGCGAAACGCAAAGAACGGGAACGGAAAGCGTATCAGAAGGCGTTTCGTGAAGATACTAGGGAAACCGAGACTGGGGAACAAATCCTGATCAAGGGAGAAACCCAAACGGAAATCCAGAAGGCGTTGGAAAAACTGCCGGAGAATCTGCGAATGGTGTTAGTATTGAAAGAATACGGCGAACTGAATTATAAAGAGATTGGACGCGCCTTGGGAATCAGTGAGGGGAATGTAAAAGTTCGGGTATTTAGGGCCAGGGAACGCCTGGCATTGCTTTTAGCTGCGGACTATAGTCCAAAGGAAGGTTCATAATGTGTCCTGATCATCAAATTCTGTCTGTGTACGTTGATGGAGAACTTCCCTCTCCGTGGAAAGAGAAAATGGAAGCCCATCTTGCCTCATGCCCGCAATGCGTTGAGCAGCTCGCGGCGCTCAGACGCCTGACGCTCCGTAGCGGCAATGACAAAGCTCTGGAAGCGGCGCTCGGCGCGGCGCAGGAGCGGGTATGGCAGCGGCTCAGTCGTCTGGAACCCGCGTCAGGCGCGGTGTGGAAGCAGCATCCGGGAATCTGGCGGCGTCAAGTCTCTGTTCCCCTGCCCGCTGTTGCCGTAGCAGCAGCGGCGCTGATCGTGGCGGCAACTCTCTTGCTCACCCAGCAAACAGCCCAGCAAAGCTCAGATACCATGAGCGTTGCCCAAAGCCCTCAGAGTATGAGCGTTCCAGTAGTACCAGTTTCAACCATCAACGAGGTACTGCAATACTTGGGTAACCAGGACGCGACGGATATCATGCTCATCAGACTTCCCGAAAGTAAAAGTTTTTCCAGTTCCGGAGAGCCAGCCCTCATCAAAGCGGCTGATTATTCAAGGAGCAAAAGCACGCAATGACTAAATGGCGGTTTTTCCCGGTCTTGCCGGCCATTCAGGTAGGCCTTTTGTTGATTGTTGCTGGCGCCGCCCCTAACTTGGCGGCGCAGGAACTTTCACTTGAGGACCTCTTGCCCGCACTCAGAGAACAGGCTATTGTGATTGATATAGTGGCACGAGTAGTGGAAAATGATCGGAAAGAGATATGGAACTCCGCCAGTTCAAAGGTTACGATTCCAGGCCGGCCTGTGGGCTTGCAACTTATCGGTACGAATATAGTAGTAATAGTGCAATTCACCCCGTATCTCAGACCTGATGGAAACAATGTTCTTGTTGCGCAGGGGCAAATCTGGATCGATGTGCCAAATCTAGGTATCACCTATCAAAACACCATGCAGACGATCCCGCTGGAGTTTGGGGAGCAGGTCTACTTCTTCCCGCTTGGAACGGTTGCATCTGGAGATGAAGCGCATATTGAGATTCAGCTTGCCCTGCGCCCTTACGCAGAACAGAAGCCTAAAGAAACAGCTCCTGACGCGACGACAGATCCGGACACGTCGCTGGAAGCCCCAAAAGCGCCCTCCTAATCGCTCTATGAACAACGCCTGCTTCCGTTGCCTTATTTTTTTTGTTTTGCTAGTCTCTTTGTTTTCCTGTGAAGACAAGGGGCCGGTGATCCTCTCTATTGATCCCAAAATAGGCACAGGCGATGAAATACTACTCATCACTGGAACCGGATTCGGGGAAGAGCGAGACGGGGCATATATCACCATTGGAGGTTCTCCGCCGGTGAGTTCCGCCTACCTTGACTGGAATGACAGCTATATCTCAGTCAGCTTCCCTGAAGCAGGTTCCGGTATTCTCTATGTACATCGAAACGGCAAAAGAAGTAATCCAGCCGTGTTTGTCAACCGAAATAGCATACCTGAAGTGAAACAGGGAAGTAACGGCGTTGCCCCGCTTATCGAGCAGGTGAAGCCGGTTTCCGGGCCTATTGGTTCACTGATAACGATACAAGGCAGCGGATTCGGTGTAACGCGGGAAGGAAGCGGCGTGTTCTTTGCGTTATCAGCGGGGACCCTGGAATCCGACGATGCTATGCTTGGCGCCTCCGAGCTTGACTATGAGCTATGGAACGATCGTGAAATCCGCGTGCGGGTTCCTGATGGGGTAACAAGTGGGAACCTTGAGGTGCGAACCAAAGGCGGCGCTTCGACGCCGGTTGCATTCACCGTTACAGGACAGCCAGGGGTAAAAACATTCGGGGAACAGCAGCGCTATACCATTACCTATACGGTTGATGTTCGAGTTATGAACGCTGTTTCGCCAAACACCCTTTACCTCTGGGTTCCTGAGCCGGTTTCGTCCGCTTCCCAGCGAAACATTGAGCGCCTTGAGCGCAGTATGCTTCCATTGGCTGAACAGTATCAGGGAACAAGCATTTTTCAGTTAAACGACCTCACAACCGACGTCTATACCGGCATCAAGCTCTCGTACAGTGTTGATGTGTATACCGTAGAAACTAGCGTCAGTACCCAACTGGTTAGACGGGCTTTAGGTTCATCAAATATGGCCTCGCTTTACACCATGCCCTCGACGCTTATCCCTTCGGATGACGAGCGTATAAAGGCGCTGGCAAGCGCCATCATCGGCAGGGAGCAAAATCCCTACGAAATCGCCCGCCGCCTCTATGAATGGCTCATAAACGAAGGCGGGATAGACCGCCTTAGCAGGCCCGCCACTGCGCTTGAGGCATTGGAAACCCAGAACGCTGATTCGTGGGCAGCGTCGCTCCTGTTTTGCGCGCTTGCCCGCGCTTCGGGCGTTTCCGCTGTTCCGATAGCAGGTGTTCTGGTTAATCAGTTGAATCAGGTGTTTCCCCACTACTGGGTCGAATTCTGGCTTGAGGACTTTGGCTGGGTTCCGCTGGATCCCACGCTGGGAGCTGGAGACATACCGCCTGACTTTGACGCACATGATAACCCATCAACGTATTATTTTGGCAATCTGGATAATCAGCGGATCACGTTTTCGCGGGGGCTGGCTGTATTTTCCCAGATGGACCCTCAGGGCCGGATCACAACGCGGGATCGCGCGTATGCCCTGCAAAGCCTCTGGGAAGAGGCAGTCGGAGGACTTGAAGATTATACAGCCTTATGGAGTGATATCATCATTAGTGGAAAATACGCCCCATAGGGGCAGAGGAGTAGTTATATGATTACTGTGATTTCTTTAGGCGGTTCGATTGTCGCACCCGATGGAGTAGACGAGGCTTTTTTGAAGGCGTTTGTTAAGCTGCTGCGGGAACTGGTTGCGGAAGACGCGGAGCGGCGTTTCATCTTCGTGGTGGGAGGCGGCGGGCCGGCGCGTGCGTGGCAGAAGGCGTATCGCGCCATTGCGGAACAAAGTTGCGACGAGCAGGCCGACTGGATCGGCGTCATGGCTACGCGGCTCAACGCCCAGCTTATCAAAGCGGTATTGGGGGATTGGTGCAAGGAAGCGGTGGTAACAAACCCGATGGAGGCTGTGTCCTTTGAAGGCCGCGTTCTCGTGGCTGCGGGCTGGAAACCGGGCTTTTCGTCAGACTATGACGCGGTACTGCTTGCCGAGCGTTTCAAAGCCGCTCAAGTGATTAACCTTTCCAACATTGAGCAGGTCTACACTGCCGATCCCCGGCTTGATCCCAATGCCAAGCCTATCGACAAAATCGCTTGGCCAGAGTTCCGCGCCATGGTCGGGAACGAGTGGGTTCCAGGTAAAAACGTGCCTTTTGATCCAGTGGCGAGCGCTCACGCGCAAAAGATCGGCCTCACAGTGATATGCGCCGCAGGCCGAAACCTTGAAAACCTGAAAGACTTGCTCCGGGGAAAGCTATTTCTCGGAACAACTATCGGGTGAGCAAAAAGGCGGTTTCAAAGCCGCGCCACTATTTGAGCGACCAGATGTAGCTTATGTACAGCGAGACCCGGTTGTTTTTGATAGTGTCCTTGCTAAAGCCCTTAAAAAACTCTGCGTTTAGTGATGAAACTGAAAGCAAGGAAAGCGCCCCAACCCCGAACCGACTCCTTGAAAACCTGAACCATAGCGAGACTTCAGGAATCAGGGCGTCCCCGGTTAAGAAAAAAGGGTAAAAACCCACAAGCCCGGCAAAAAAACCGCCGCCAAGCCGCATGTTGAGCGAAAAACGCCATAGGTCTAGCTCGGTATATACTGTCGGCCATGTTACAGTCGCCAGAATGAGCGAGGCCACCCGAAAACCCAGGCCCAAATGCAGGCTTTGACCAATATTCATCTGCCCATAAAAGCCAGCATCTATGAGCGGCAGAATCGTACCACTTGAAAGGTCTGCATCAAACTCCACAGGCTTTTCGCTTGTATCGATGTCCTCCTCCACAGGCTCTATGTTTGTGTTGGCAAAGATCAGAAACCCGCTCAAGCCCAAGTCTTTTCTCTTCTGGAAATCAATCGCTGAAAGGGATGCGCACAATCCCATAAGCGCCAATATGCACACGCTACGCTTCATAAACATCTTCATAATGATTCTCCTCATAATTCGTCCATTGGGGATTCTTTATTAAACTAGTTCCCTGAAAATATTAAATGGCCGGATACAAGCTATGCAGCTTCATACAGGCATCCTTAGCCGTAAACTGCCATTTCATCATCTTTTGATTCCGATTCCGGTCATGTTGCCATGCTTCCAGTCCACTTTTCAGTTTTTCCAGCGTATCTATCCTCCGCTCATGGCATTGGCTGGACATGGCGCTCGGTCCAATTTCCGCGATGTTAAGCCGACTGCCGAGTTTCGGCGTATTTGGGATTGAAAGTGGCAAAATATTGTGCAGCCATTCCCCATACCTTTCACTTGACTTGAGGTCAATAACGATACTGACATCAGGGTGGAGCTTCATGTATCCCTCCGCCGCACACTTCCAGCCTTCCTCAGCTCCGACATCCGCCCAGGTGTTAATGGTAATGACCTTATTGGGCGGCTGGACTGCACCGCCCTGCTGTCCGCCGGAACTCTGTTGTCCCCCGCCGGCAAAGACCAGAAAGACCCCCAGCGCCAACAGCGCCGCCATACTAAAAAACCGTTTCATGTTGTTTTTCTCCATGAAAAAATTTTATACAGACATACGCCCGCATTTTCCAGTTTGTTCACGCCCACAGGGGCGCATCCTTACACTCTTCTCTACATAGCATAGATCGACTTATAAAGAGTGGTCAACACTTTTTTATCAGGACTATAAGAGTGATAGCAGATAATTCTTTCTGGAACACCTGCCGGAAGACTGCGCCATTGTTTGTTTTGCCAACTTATAATCATGCGGAGATACTGTACAGGTTCCCTTGCGAACCTACTCATTATCTTCACGTTTGCTATGACCAACAAACTGTGGGTGGAGGCTGGCGTGGGAGTGATGCCGCAGGCCGACCGACCTAGCCAGCCGGAACCATGGAGCCTCCTTCAGGCGGTG
This sequence comes from Treponema sp., assembly GCA_031258505.1. GTDB lineage: Bacteria > Spirochaetota > Spirochaetia > Treponematales > Breznakiellaceae > JAIRMT01. Next base: position 3,717 of record JAIRMT010000125.1, on the reverse strand, counting down.
GAACGCATACAGCCCTGTTATGCGCAGTGTGCCTGTACTCCATCTTTATTTACATTATTCTAAACACTATTCATTAATTCTATTTGTTTTTCCCTTTCCTTCTTTACTTCATCAAAATTATCTGGTGATATTATATTTATTAATTTTACCGCATAATCAGAAGCCCATAAAGCGTGATCTTTTACATGAGGACTATTTGCTATTTGTGCCATAACCCTATAAAATTTTTGCTTTATTGGCTCTTTTTCATCACGAGCCAAGTTAAGAAGTTTACCCGCTGCATTCCTCGCAATTTGAAATTTTGCAAAACCTTTTCCCGTTTCTCCATTTAGCCATTTCTTATTTATTTCAAAAATTTCTATTATTTCATTACAAGGTTCTATGTTGGTAATTTTTAAAATATGTTGACCTAATAATAAGCAATATTTCACCATTTCCTTATGGCTTTTACCGTTAAATATATTTTCTAGTTCAATTCTTAGTTCAGGTATATCATCAATTTTCTTGAATATTCCAGCATAATTGATTGTTTTTATTGCATTTTGATTTGATTTTCCGTTAAAGTTACCAACCATTTATAACTCCATCAATATTATTTCCATTTATAATATATTTATTTTCTTATGTCAATTCTTTTCAGGGACGGTATCAATAACGACCGGCGTCTTACCGGCAAACGCGGGGTGGTCAAGCCGTATCCCGCTATCAATGATGGCTATCTTTATTTTGTTTTGCGTACTAACTCCTTACTCAGGCGCGCTTTGTTCTACCGGTTCACTGCCGTCTTTCGTGTCCGTGTAGAACTGGGCCTGCTATTGAACAGTTCCGCGTAGTAGCTATTCCTTGCCAATAACTCTTCGTGCGCGCCAGTCTCCACAATTTTACCTTTTTTCAGCACGATGATCTTATCGCAGAACCGCGTACTGGACAGCCGGTGGGTGATAAATACCGATGTCTTGTTTTCCACTATCGAAAAGAAACGGGTGTATATTTCGTATTCCGAGCGGGGGTCAAGAGCTGCGGTGGGTTCGTCAAGAATGATAACCGGAGCGTCCTTGTACAACGCCCGCGCAATGGCTAGCTTCTGGGCTTCCCCGCCTGAAAGTTCCACACCATCTTCTTCGTAGAGTTTGTAGAGATAGGTATCAAGACCTTTGTTCAGACTATCTATCTTTTCCAGCAGTCCCGCTTTGTCCAGACATTCCCGAATCTTCCGCAGATTACTCTCGCTGCCATCCTTGAATGATGTAACGTTATCAACGATATGGAAAGCAAATAGCTTAAAGTCCTGAAACACGGAGGCGAACAGGGAAAGATACTGCCGATAATCGATCTCCCGAATATCAACTCCGTTGAGAAGGATACGACCTTCTGTAGGTTCGTAGAGGCGCATGAGAAGTTTTATCAATGTGGTTTTCCCTGCGCCATTTTCGCCAACGATAGCCAGGCGCTCCTTATTGTTCAGGGTAAGATTGACGTTCTTGAGGCTTGCCTCAGTCTGGTAGGGGTAGTGGAAGGACACATTTTCAAGAGTGAAAATCAAATCCCCTCTGGAGTTGACAGGAACATTGCCGCCTTTCTTGTCGTATCGGGACTTAATTGACATATAATCAAAATAATCTTTCAAGTATTATCCATTGTTGCTTATATCAATATACGCGTTGATCATTTCCTGGATGGAAGTATTAAAGGTAGTAATGGCGTTGAGATACATAGAAAAATCGCCCACAGTGATAAGACGCAGCGCCAACAATTTATAACCCAGGTAGCCGTAAATAACACTATTAAGCGCAAAACTACAGGAATGATAGAGCAGCAAGCCTTTTGTACTGACTCCTATTATCCGTTTGACAAACATGAGACAAGCCTTCTGCAATTCATCGTAAATACCGTTAAGAGCGCCCAGCATATTATACAGCCGTATTTCTTTTCCAAAAGCAGGCTCGCCGTCGAATGACATGAAATACTGTATTTTCCTTACATACGGGACGTTTTCTATAGATACGGAACGCTCAAACTCTTTTCTGATGGCAGTCGCTCGTGCGTTTATGATAACAATGGCAAAAACAATCCCCAATATCCACAGTTCAATACGAGAAAGAACCACAGCAATACCTGCTATAACAAGCAGGCTGGAGGTAAAGCTCATAAAACTTCTTACCATGCCGTTAAATCTGGTTTGGTCGATACCTTTTAACGCCAATTCCCGCTTTTCCATAAAGCTTTTGTCCAAGAGCATTTCATAATCAAGCTCCATTGATTTATTGAATATTTTGATAAACAAAGTTGTTCCGAACATATTAATATGCGTTTCTACAACGTGATTTACGATAGTCTGCAAATAATTCCCGATTAGGGATAAACCCAGCAGAAGCATGACCTGTGGAAAGTATGCAAGATAATCAACGCCGCTGGTAAACATATCAATCGAATATTTTATCAAAAAAATGCTGATGAACGGAAGAGCCGAACTAAGCAATATTTGAAGCGCTACGAACAATGGCAGAATTTTATCGCTTTCCACGATTATTTTTAACATTCTGCTAACATACAACATCCTCATCTTTACAGAATTAAACCACTGCATAAAATATCCTCCAAATAATTTAAATATCCACCGGATACTCCCGGTCGATTTTGTTTAAGAGTTCAAGCAGGCAAGTTTCCTCAATACCGTCTTCCCGCCATGGCAGTTTGAAATTGGTGATGTCCGCCTCCACTTTGCGGATGATGTTATATACCGCGGTTCCATGGCCGTATAAATCGCCATCAACGGAAGGGACGGTATCAATAACGACCGGCGTCTTACCGGCAAACGCGGGGTGGTCAAGCCGTATCCCGCTATCAATGATGGCTATCTTTATCTTGTCTTCCATACTAACTCCTCATAAAGATGCGCACGAAACCAACCTAGTTTCGCCTGACAGAATCAGCCAGTTTCGCCTGACGAAATCAGCCAGTATCGTTGGACGAAATCGGCCAGTATCGCCTGACGAAATCAGCCAGTATCGTTGGACGAAATCGGCCAGTATCACCTGACAGAATCAGCCAGTTTCGCCTGACGAAACCAGCCTAGTTTCGTTGGACGAAATCGGCCAGTATCGCCTGACGAAACCAGCCTAGTTTCGCCTGACGAAATCGGCCAGTATCGCCTGACAGAATCAGCCAGTATCGCCTGACGAAACCAGCCTAGTTTCGTTGGACGAAATCGGCCAGTATCGCCTGACGAAATCAGCCAGTATCGCCTGACGAAATCAGCCAGTATCGTTGGACGAAATCGGCCAGTATCGCCTGACGAAACCAGCCTAGTTTCGCCTGACGAAATCGGCCAGTATCGCCTGACGAAACCAGCCAGTTTCGCCTGACGAAACCAGCCAGTTTCGCCTGACGGAATCGGCCGGTTTCGCCTGACGAAACCAGCCAGTTTCGTTGGACGAAATCGGCCAGTTTCGCCTGACAGAATCAGCCAGTTTCGTTGGACGAAATCAGCCAGTTTCGTTGGTTTGTTCCGCCGGTTCACCGCTGTTTTTCGTATCTGTGTAGAACTGCGCCTGCATATTGAACAGTTCCGCGTAGTAGCCCTGCCTCGCCAATAACTGCCGGATTCAACCGGCAAGTGCAACACCCCCGCATTTGGCAAAAACCTCAGCAGGGGTTCTGTAACCCAAACACTTCATCGGCGTTGAATTAATTCTATTCACCATTTTATTTATTTCT
>JAIRMT010000092.1 GCA_031258505.1 Treponema sp. | reverse complement strand
GCATCACTATTTCTTACGATATTTTCAGGATTTTGAAGGATTCCGTAGAGATCTGATTACACACGGATATCGGACGTTCAACTTTTGAGGGGATATTTCGCTGCGCATTTTGTTACTGGGATTTGGTCAACCGATCCTGTCGTACAAGTAGTATGAATCGGCAGTGACTTAGGTGATTTAATTTAGAGATGCCCTGAGTCATAACTCCAGACAGTTCCGCAACATCGCGGGATCGTTGCGAGTCTTTGCGGTTTCTGTCAAAACAATCCATTTTGTCACATCATAAGAAATAAGTGCAAAGGACAGAAGTGCCGAAGGAATGGGGATACCAGAGGAGATATACATGATAGAACTGCCGAAGGTACCAGTAGAGAGCGATGGGCGTGCGGTATGGGACTGGCTGCAGTTTTTGCGCGGGAAGCGCAAGGAGGATTTTGAGATGATAGCGGAGAAGAATGCTGAGGTACGTGGAGCGGTAAACACGTTGTACCGGATTAGTGAAGACCCTGAAGTGCGGGCGCGGATGGAGTATCGAGAGAAGGCGCGGCGCGACCATGCGACTCTGCTGCACGCGGCCGTCCAGGAAGGCGAAGCGCGGGGCGAAGCGCGGGGTAGATTACTAGGTGAAGCGCAAGGCGAAGCGCAAGGCGAGGCGCGAAGTAGGGCGGCTATTGCCCGGAACATGAAAAGACGGGGTCAGTCTGTTGACCAGATTGCGGAAGATACCGGACTTTCCGCCGAGGAAATAGCAAAACTATGATACCCTTGGACCCGGCTATACAGTGGTATCGAGAGAAGGCGTCGGCGCGCCATCTCGCAAACCGCCGATCAATGGCCTCAACATGCCCTCAATAGCGCAGCAATACTCCTCATACGGCCAGACGCCGCGCTTTTCCTGCAGCGTCTGACCGACATCTTTCCTCCTTAAACTAAGTCTCCGTATGAGGTCATGTTCATTGATTCACCCACACAGTCATCTCGCCGGGACTGCGGTTGGTCCATGCGTAGTATGGGATGAAGCGGAGCGTCGTGTCTTCCCAAGCGGAATCCTCCATGGCGCGGTATAGCTCATCTTCAGACCAGTCTTTCTCGCGTTTCCCGGTCATGGATATAAGCGTTACGCCTTCGAGGAACGCTTTTTCGTGCTTCACGGAGATGTCGGCAGCCTGTCCAACATGGAGGCGGCAGAGTTCTTTGCCGTTATCCGCCTCTTCAAGGCAGTATACCACAGGCCCGCGCATGACAGCGGTCTTGCCGGCGTCCTCTCGTACCTTTGGGTTTGCCTGTACAAACGTTACTGGCATATCAAAGACAGCGCTAATGCTGTCGCCATCTTTCCACTCGCGGTTAAACACAGCGTAGGTGTCTTCAATACTAAAGGCCGCGTCCGCGCCGTTCAGTTTGAGCGTGTAATTCCTGCACCAGCCGGGTATGCGTAGGCCGTAGCGGAAGCGCGCTGCGCCTTTCAAGCTGAAGCTGATGTTCACCAGCCCTTCCCAGGGGTACTTGGTGTCAATGTTTATGGTAAGGTCTGTGCCGCCTGGGGAAACCTTAGTCTTGCTGCCTACAAAGAGGTGGGTATACACTGCGCCGGCGTTCTCCGAGTGTATGTATGACCCCAATGAGGCGATGATTCGCGCTAGATTAGGGGGGCAGCAGGCGCAGCCGAACCATTTCTGCCGCTTGATTCTGACGTGGCTCATCCTGTGATCTTTCAGACATGCGTCGGGGAGCGCTTCGAGTGGGTTCACATAGAAGAATGTTTTGCCGTCTAGGGACATGCCGCTGATGATGCTGTTGTACAGAGTTTTTTCCAGCACATCGGCATAGACGCCGCGTGGAGCTATGGCGCTCATCCGCCGCGCAAAGAAGGCGAGGCCGATGGCGGCGCAGGTTTCGGCGTAGGCAGTGTCGTTGGGCAGGCTGTAGTCGTAGGAGAAGGCTTCGCCATAGGGGGATTGGCCGATGCCGCCAGTGATGTACATCTGGCGTTTCGAGATGTTGGTGAACAGGGCTTCGCAGGCCGTGAGCAGTTCTTCGTCACCGGTGAGCCGGGCGAGGTCTGCCATGCCGGAATAGAGGTACACGGCCCGCACTGCGTGGCCTTTGGCGATGTGCTGTTCGCGCACCGGCTTCCCGGCCTGGTAGTATTGGTACTGCATATAGCTGTCGCGCCAGTAAAAATGGTTCTTGTTCCGTTCGGTTTCTTCCTTAAAGTAGAGCGGCTCTTGCCCGCGCTGGTTGATGAAGTATTGAGCCAGCTTGAGATGTTTCTCGTCTTTGGTGATGGCATAGAGTCGTACCAGAGCCATTTCCGCGATCTCGTGGCCCGGATAGCCGTGGAGTTTGCCTTCTTCCGCACCGATGAGCTTGTCTATGCAGTCTGCATAGCGGATCAGGGCGTCCAAGAGCTTCCGTTTTCCAGTGGCCTCGTAATAGGCAACCGCCCCTTCCAGCAAATGCCCGAAGCAGTAAAGCTCGTGGTTGTCTTTTAGGTTGGTGAAGCGTTTGTCCATACCGTTGATGATATAGTAGGTATTTAGATAGCCGTCGCTCTGCTGGGCGTTACAGATGATGTCAATCGTATGGTCCAGCGTTTTCTCCAGTTCCGGGTCTGGGTACCAAGTCAGGGAATAGGCCACCGCTTCGATCCACTTAGCGAAATCGCTGTCTTGAAACACGCAGCCGCCATGCCCTATGTCTCTTGGCACGCCGTAATCCAGTTCTGGGTGGGTCAGTTCAGCAGCCAGCTTGAAGTTCCGCACACAGTAGCTTGGGTCTGCGCCAGGAACGCGGTCGTTCAGCGCCTCCCACTGGTAGGGAATAACCTGGGTTCTGATCCGTTCCATGAAAGGCGTCCAGAAACTATCGTTGACAGCGACCTTTTTCAGGCCAATGAATTCGGTGTGTTTTGCATTGTCCATAGTATCTCCTCAAAAATTATGCCCGCTATATCTCATAGCGGGCGTTTGCATAGCGGTATAGTATGTCCCATTTTACCAGTGGATTTCTACTGGCTCGGTTACGTTATCAGCAACCTCCGCCTAAAAGCGGAGGCTTATAGCTTGGACCGATTACCCGGCTTGCTCTCCAAGTTTTCTGCTTCTTTCCGCTACCGGAATTTCCACAGCGGTTTCGCTCTTGTTCATGTCCAGACCTTAATTCCCCTCGCCGCGCGGGTATACTTTCATTTGCTATAATGGGAACTCCAACAGAGTCTGACCTAGCCCTTTACCGCGCCAATAGTGATGCCTTCGACAAAGAATTTCTGGAAGCACAGGAAGATCACGACTACCGGCAATGCTACGAGCGTGGATGCGGCCATGAGCAAGCTGTACTCGACCTCGTGTTGCGACCTAAAGAATTGCAGACCTATCGAGAGGGTGTACATCTGCTGGTTTTGCAGGTAGATGAGGGGACCGAGGAAGTCATTCCACGCACCCAAAGCCGTGAAGATCGCTACAACCGCGATGACTGGTTTCATCAGGGGAAGTATGAGCTTCGCAAAAATCTCAAACTCATTTGCGCCGTCTATGAAACCTGCCTCGGAAAGTTCCTTGGGTATGGTCAAGAGGTACTGTCTCATCATGAAGATATAGAGCGCTGAACCAGTATAAGCTGGTATGGTGAGCGGGTAAAAAGTGTTAATCAAACGGAGCTTGGCGAAGATGTCAAATAAGGCGACTAAGACGACTGGAAAGGGGATAAACATGGTAGCGATCACGATGTAGAACAGCTTTTCCCGTCCGGGCCAGTCAATGCGGCTGAAACCATACGCAATGAGCGAGTTTGAGAATATGGCGCCAATCACGCAGAAGACTACGATGGTGAGTGAGTTCATCATGTAGCGGAAAAAAGGGATGAACTGTACTGCTTCCGCGTAATGTTCGGGATGAATCTCGTGGGGAAAGAGCGTAGGTGGGGCGGCGCGGAGTTCCTGCGTCCCTTTGAGGGAGGTAACGATCATCCAGTAGTATGGCATGAGGAATAGCAGGCACATGATCGCCAGCACAGTACGCGGTATGATCTTTTCGTAAATTAGCCGCCGGGCTTTTTGCTGTTGAATACTGCCTCGTTTTATATCGTTCATAACGGACTCCTAATCGTAGTTAACCCAACTGCGTCCCCAGCGGAACACCACCATGGCAATCACCACGCTGACAGCGAAAAACACGACCGAAAGACAGGCCGCGTATCCCATGCGCGAATACTTAAACGCATTCTGATAGATATAAAGCACGTAGAAGAAGAGCGAGTTCTGCGAACCCACTGTACCGCCGCGCGCGCCGCCCGAAATGATGAACGCCTGTGTGAAAACTTGCAGCGCGCCCGACAGTCCCATGATGAGTTGGTATAGAATGATGGGCGTCAGCATGGGCAGAGTGATGGAAAAGAAGCGCCTGAATATGCCAGCGCCATCTATCTCAGCTGACTCATACAGGTCGCGCGGGATAGACCGCAGCGAGGCGAGGAAGATGAGCGCCGGACCTCCCGCGCCATACTGCGCAAGTATCACGAGCGAAGGCTTGGTGAAGCGCGGATCGCCTATCCAGTCGATGAAAGGCAGTCCTATTGCCACGAATAGACGATTCATAAGCCCGTACTGAGGATTAGTGAACAGTATCCACACGAATACGAGCGCAAAGGCTGGCAAAATTGAGGGCAGGTAGAGAATGGCGCGATACACAGCAACTTCCCGCACTTTCTGATTCATGGCTAGAGCCAGCGCGATGGCGACTACGATGCCTATGGGTACCGCGAGCGCAGTATAAAAAAGCGTGTTGTAGATGGTTGTAGGCACGAGAGGATCGGTGAAGATGTCTTTGAAGTTTGCTAATCCTGAAAATCTCGGCGTTCCGATACCGCTGTATTCAGTCATACTGAGGTAAAAGGAATAGCCGATGGGATATATCTGCAACACGAGAAAACCAATGAGCCATGGTGAGATGAACAAAAGCCCGTTGCGCAGATTGCGCTTGACTGATCGAGTCAATGTCATAGTTCGCTCCTTAATAAAGAATCCCCGCCATGAATGGCGTGGTATTGAAGCTTTCTCCTTGAAAGCCTATCGTATGTGGGGGGAACATCCCCCGCGCCCCCAGTTTTACGCCCCAAGGGGCGGGTAAACCCCACAGTAAGGGCGCTGTCGCGTTTCTTATGAACGCGTGGATTGAAACAAACGAAACCACCCCTGATCAGAACAGGGTTTTATGCTGCTACGGCGTGCGTCGTCTGGACAGCGCCGTAGCAGCATAAAACGTCTTTTCCTACTGTAGAGGCAGGAATTTGTTGAGCTGGGGCTGTACCTGTTGTTCAGCTTGCTGTAAGGCTTCAAGCGGCTGCTTCACGTTCTGCACTACCATGTCCTGAGCGGTTGAGAGGGCGTCCCAGTACAGAGCGCCTACCGGAAGAGGCGGACGGCTCTTAGTGAAGGAGAGTGCAAGGCGGAAGTAAGACTGCTTTTCGGTATAGATAGACTCGTCGTTGGAGATTTCAATGAGTGTGGGGCAATGGCCGCTGTCGCGGGTATAGATGCGCTGACCTCCGGCCCCGCACGCCCAATGAATGAACTTGACTGCCGCCTCTTTGTTCTTTGAACCGGTAGGCACTACGAATGTCCATCCGCCTGCCCATGTTGAAGGCGGGTCGCCCGCATTCGCCGAAGGGATGTAGGTGATGTCATAGTCGATTTCAGGAGCGTAAGTGCGCATAGTATTGATGAACCAGTCGCCTGTTATCATCATTGCAAGATTTCCGGTGATGAAGGGATGCTGCTGAGGCGGATTGTTGGTGGGTATGTAGCTGGAAATGAAGGTCTGTACTTCTTTGACGCCCATTCGCTGGTTGTAGTCATAGAGGTACTGGAAACCTTTTACCACGCCGGGGTCTGTTGGGGTAACTTTTCCAGCCTTCATGTCGGCGAAAGAACCGCCAAACAGGAAGCCCCACGTATAATGCCAGCCTTGTTCCACTTGGGGAATGAAACCGATGCGGGTATAGTTGCCCTGCGCGTCTTTTTTATCCAGGAGGCGAGCGATTTCCTCCAAGCGCGCAAGGGTGATGGGCTTTCCACTGGACTTATCCAGTTCAGACGGATCAATGCCGACTTCACGCAGCAAGTCTTTCCTATAGAAAAGGCCGCGAGTATCAGTATCAAAGGGAAGTCCATAAGTTTTACCCCGGTACTGAGCTTCCTCCCATGCGAAGGGGAGGTACTTATTCTTGAGGTTGCTGTCAAGTTTAGCGAGATCGGCGGTAAGGTCTTCGAGCAGACCATCAGAAGCGCGCTGTGCCACCGTGAAGCGGTCAAGCATATAAACATCAGGCCCCGTACCACCACGCACAGCAGTCATAAGGCTGGTAACATCGGTTTCTGACCCCGGAACCTGCACAAACTCCACTTGTACAGCTGGATTAGTGGCGTTGTACGCCTTGACGATGTTTTCCAGCACACCGTTATCGGGTGGTCCGTGAGATGTCCAGAAAACGACCTTGCTAGATTGGGAACCTCCAGCCCCCTGTTGTCCGTTGGCAAAACCAAAGGACACGGCGAAGATAAGCATTGCGCTTAACAAAGATACAATACGTTTCATCATGATGAAACTCCTCCAAAAATTGCGCTGCCCGGCTTTTTGCCGGATAGCAAAATTGTCCGCCCTTATGGGCAGATAAAAAAGCCGCGTCGGGTATTCATGCGTTTGCATATACCCAAAGGACGCGACGTTTTTCACGTGGAGAATAAAAGACCAAGGTGTCCCGCTAGGAGACACCAGTGTCCCGCTAGGAGACATCTTGCCTTTTAAGGGAAAGGGAGAAAAAAGGGGAAAAAAGGGTGAATTTAGGCTGTCAAGGGCTTGACAAAGGTTACGAGGTGTGTATAATCGCTTGCGTGCTTGCGTGCTTGCGTGCTTGCGTGCTTGCGTGCTTGCGTGCTTGCGTGCTTGCGTGCTTGCGTGCTTGCGTGCTTGCGTGCTTGCGTGCTTGCGTGCTTGCGTGCTTGC
>JAIRMT010000064.1 GCA_031258505.1 Treponema sp. | reverse complement strand
GCCTCACCAGTTTTTTTTATCCGCAGCCCCAGCTTTTCCCGCGTTGCCTCGTTGATAACCAGTGTCCATGCGCCAGTATCAACCACCGCATTGACCGTGAGCCGCCGAACTTGATCCTGCGGCATATACCCCCGTTTCGCGACTTCTTGATCCCCGATGTTTACCAGAGTGATTTCTGTTCTTACTTCCCCCATATTCTTCACCTTGCTTTCAAGCATACACCCTCATAAGGCAAGAAACAACACCACGCCTTCCCGGTGCCACGCACCCACGCCTTCGGTGCCAGACACCCACACCTTCCCGGTGCCACATACACAAAAAAAGGGTCGCCCACTGCCACAGCCACGACCCTTGCCTACAACAGCCCCGTATGCGCCGTTGCTAAACCTTATTCCCAGCCGACCCCGTGATAACACGGCTTACTTAATCACGTTGCGTACCGTATCGCCATGAGCGCCGACAACTTCTTGCCGTTTGGGGTTCACCGTCAAATCCATTATTTCAAGGGGTAGCGCGCCCAGGAGCACATCCACCTCGCCGGGAAGGACTACCGCTTCACAGGCGGCTTCCCGATCTTTCCAGAGGATCTCCACATATTCGGTTATCTCGCTGGAGACTTTCCCCCCACCGGCAACTGTTGCCTCACCAGTTTTTTTTATCCGCAGCCCCAGCTTTTCCCGCGTTGCCTCGTTGATAACCAGTGTCCATGCGCCAGTATCAACCACCGCATTGACCGTGAGCCGCCGAACTTCGACCTGTGAGATGATCCCATCCACCGCTTTACCCGCATCCCTAAGATTTACCAGAGTGATTTCTGTTCTTACTTCCCCCATATTCTTCACCTTGCTTTCAAGCATACACCCTCATAAGGCAAGAAACAACACCGCGCCTTCCCGGTGCCACGCACCCACACCTTCGGTGCCAGACACCCACGCCTTGCCTTCGGTGCCAGACACCCACGCCTTGCCTTCGGTGCCAGACACCCACGCCTTCCCGATGCCACACCCGCGCCTTGCCTTCGGTGCCACTTGCCTTCGGTGCCAGACACCCACGCCTTGCCTTCGGTGCCACACACCCACGCCTTGCCTTCGGTGCCACTTGCCTTCGGTGCCACACACCCACGCCTTGCCTTCGGTGCCACTTGCCTTCGGTGCCACACACCCGCGCCTTCCCGCTCTAAGCGACTACCGCTTCACGCTCTAGGCTATTACCACTTCCCGCTCTAGGCTATTACCACTTCCCGCTCTAAGCGACTACCGCTTCACGCGCTAAGCTATTACCGCTTCCCGCTCTAAGCTATTACCGCTTCACGCTCTAAGCTATTACCGCTTCACGCTCTAAGCTATTACCGCTTCCCGCTCTAAGCGACTACCGCTTCCCGCGCTAAGCTATTACCGCTTCCCGCGCTAGGCTCGCGCTATTGGTTAGCACTGGATCATTCTTTCAGCCTTTCGCTATACTGTTATCTATGACAGAACAACCTGAACCTGAAGCAAGAGCCTTCAAAGGCTTGTATGACATTATTACCCGTTTACGCGCGCCGGACGGCTGTCCTTGGGATCGGGAACAGACGCCTCTCAGTCTCCGCAGCGATTTAATAGAAGAAACCTATGAATGTGTTGAAGCTATTGGGGAGCAAGACTCAGAACATATCAAGGAAGAACTGGGCGATGTCTTCCTCGTTACAACCATGCTGGCGTATATGTACGAGCAGGAAGGATGCTTCTCTGTGGCTGATGTACTTGAGACAGTCTCACAAAAACTCGTGCGGCGGCATCCTCATGTGTTTGGTAACGAAAAGGTTAAGGATAGTGATGAGGTACTGCGGAACTGGGCGCGGATTAAGATTGAGCAGGAAGGGCGAAAGCCTAAAGAATCAATACTTGATGAGGTGCATGGGGGACTGCCGCCTCTGGAACGCGCCTACAAGCTCCAGAAAAAGGCGGCTAAGGTCGGCTTTGACTGGTTTTATGTGAAAGGTATCTACGATAAGCTGGAGGAAGAGCTGAATGAGAGCAGAGAAGCAGCGGATACGCTTGCTGAACAGACTACAGAGGAAGGTAAAAACATCGCGCAAGCTCATCTGGAGGAGGAACTGGGCGACGTACTTTTTGTGGCGGCAAACCTCTGCCGTTTCCTCAAGGTTGACCCGTCAATCGCGCTGGGTCGGGCAAATAGTAAATTTTCCCGCCGCTTCAAGTTTATCGAGCAGCATATAAAAGAACGCGGTAGAGAAATGAGCAAAGAAAACATCGAACTTATGGAAAACTTGTGGCGCGAAGCTAAACGCCATGAGAAGGCAAATGCTCCAAGCAAACGATAAGGCGCGCCTTATCAAATTCGCCTCGCTTATTGCCCTGGTGGGGAATCTGTTTCTTTCGAGTCTTAAGATCGGGTTTGGTCTGTATACAGAAAGCCTTGCTGTGCTTGGGGACGGTATTGATTCGGCTGTTGATGTGTGTATTGCGGCGCTGTCTCTGGCCATAGCCAGCGTAATTTCGCGTCCCGCTGACGCGGAACATCCCTGGGGACATGGCCGGGCGGAAACTGTGGCAACCGCGCTCCTGTCTTTTACCCTGTTCTTTGCTGGCGCACAGCTCATACTTAGCTCCGCGTCTCAACTCTTCACTGGCGATGCGCGCCCGGCGCCAGATATAGCCGCACTGGTAGTAACACTCGTCTCCATTATGGGTAAGTTTGCCCTTGCGTGTATCCAGCGCGTTCTGGGGAATAGGGCTGATTCATCCATGCTCAGGGCTAACGCGAAGAATATGCTTGCTGATGTGGGCATTTCGCTTGCTGTGCTGATAGGGCTTATCCTTTCACGCCTGACTGGTATTGGAGTAATTGACAGCATCGCAGCGCTCCTTGTAGGACTATGGGTGATCAAGGCTGCTATTGAGATTTTTCTGGAAGCAAACCTTGAACTCATGGACGGCAGTACCAAAGAATTCTACAAGGTCGTGTTTGAAGCGGTTCATTCAGTACGCGGCGCTGGGAATCCTCATCGTACTCGTATGAGGCGCGTCGCTGGTCTCTGGGACATTGATATTGATATTGAGGTCGATCCTGCGCTCACGGTGAGAGAGGCGCATACAATCGCCGAAGCTGTTGAAAAAGCCATTAAGGAACGGGTAGAAGTGTACGATATTATGATCCATGTGGAACCAATCGGAGACAGTGCTGAAGGTCGAGATGAAGGTTATGGATTGCGTGAATATCAAGTCTAAAATTGAAGGTAATCATGGCGGAAGGTGCTGATTTCTATTCTCTGTATTCAATTCTGACTAGGTACGCGCGGAAGAGACATTCTCCCATCATAGAAGTAAATCAGTTTCTTGACTTTCTTGAACGGTACGTTAAACGCCACGCCAACGAACATGAGGAATTGCTGAACTGGTCAGTAGGAACAAGAGCCAAATTCTGGAAGGAGATTAAGCAGCTTACAGACGAGGGAACCTGCAGCCTTCAGGAGAAAGGTAAGTTCCGTTCCGTGTATCTTTCCCAGTACTGCGCCTCTCTGATAGCTGATATTTACCATGCTGAGTTTAAGCCATCGGAAAATAAAAACATTCCCCCGTTTCCCAGCGAAGTCTCTCTGAAGCTATCTTTACCTCCCGAATCATTGACCTTTATTGAAGTGGATGACTTGGCTGCGCAGCTGGAAACGCCGCCTGCTCAGGACGCGCTTATTAGCATGAGCTTCCCCAATTCGCTCGGTTCCATACTGCTTCTTGGATCAACGATAGCTAATAACGAATTTCTGGAAGCAGCGTTTGCGCGGGTGCGGTATCATCTGATGAAAGACTTAAACTATGACTTCTTTCAGAAGAAGCTCAGTCATTACTTTCACGGAAGGGAAGAGTATGCACAGGATATGCTGAATAAACTTCTCCACAAGCCTGGCGAGGCTGCTGACAGTCTCTTGGCAGGCGAGGATAGCGCATACCTCTTATGGCTTTCTTTCTGCAGTGAAGTAAAGAACGATCTGGAAGACAAAAAGATACTTTCCCCTGATGAGGTTACGGTTCTGCAAGCAGCCTATATAATAGAACAGTTCAACGCGTTTTATAACAAGGTCGCTAAAAAGAGAAAGGAGAAAGAACGCGCCTTTGCGGAGTTGTCTGTCTTGCTTGGGAGAAAACCTTATCTGTTTAAAGCTGGACAGATCGCTGAATTTGTAGGCAGTGATGGTCTGCCGCTGTTGATGAAACATTACACCCACCAAGAACTGTTCAGTTACCTTGATGAACTAAGTACAGCGAAAGAAGACAAGGTTCCCCAGCTTATCACTATCAGCGATCAAGAAAATGCTGGGCAATGGTATATCCTGAAACAGCGGTTTCCCCTGCTCTGTGTTCGCTATTTGCTTGACGCTCAACCGATTCTTAAAAACGCGATTGTTGATCACTGGGAAGAGCTTTTGCTGGAATATGAAACTGAAGAATCCATGACCAATCCGAGTATGTTTGAGCTTGCGCTCTGGCGCTACCTCCGTTCCCTGATTCCGCCCCTTGCCGCGATGCTGGAGTATAAAGAGCTGCCCAAGCTCTACAAGGAGATGAACAGCTCATGGGACGGCTATACGGAATTCGCCAAGCTGATTAACAAGGATACGGATAAGCTGTATTCGCTCTCGACGCTGCTCTTTCTCAATCAAAAGAACCTGTTGAGCGAGGCTCAAGAGCGACTGCCCTTACTGTATTCGTTTCCTTTTATTGGAAAGATCATCAGGTTCTTTCGGAAACAAAAGGAGAAAACAGGAAGCGCTCAACAATCTAACTTCAGCCCGCCCGCTGCCTCGAAAGAAGGCCCTGTTACTATCAAGACAGTATGCAGAAAACTTGAGGCTAAACTGGTTCCTGAAGGGTATACTGCGGAGTGGTATCTCATACGCTTGTACGAGAAGTGGGCGAAACCGTTCAACAAGAATGAGAAAACAAATGAGGTGAACCGGCTGATTCGTAACCGGATACGGCGGAATGCGCCCCTGTATAAGCTCTCGCAGATAAACGAGGATTTCCTTGACGAAATCGCTGATGGTTTAATTGAGGATATACCCACGCTGAAACGTCTGGATCAGGATAGTCTTAAACTGTACATCAAGTTGTATACCCTGAAGTTGTTGCGCAATATGCAGCGCAGCGTATTCAGGGCTTGATTGCCTGAGTCAGTGCTGATTAAATCAAGCCCATGTACAAGTCTTACATTGCTCTTGAAGTACGGATTCGGTTCCCTTCGGAGACCAAGGCGTTCTGCGCCTGCGAGATTGATGATAACGCTGCTGTCTCCTGTCCAGTGTGTCGGGGGGAAAGCGGCGCGTTTCCCCTGCTCAACACATTAGCAACGCGAAAAGCATACCTGCTCATTCAGGGACTGCATGGTTCTATTACACGGGAAGCTGTGTATGAGCGCAACATGAGTATGCCAGCTTTGCTTGATGGTCATGCGCTGTCTCGATTATCTGTGAAGCTCGGCGTTGATGCGGGCATTGACATTATGTTCCACCGCAGGAAGAAGCATGTTCGTATTACTGAAATACGCCTTGAGGAAGACGCGGGCAGGCTGATCCACCGCACTGTCGAAGCGCCCCATGGGGTGTCAGAGGCAGTGATGGATTACTCAAGCGCTGGTATGCCGAGCTTACGGATTTCAACTGCCGCTGATTTTGAGATTGGCGAGGAAGCGGAGCTTTTTCTCCACGCGCTGCGAAGACTGATCCAGTATCTGGAACTGCTGCCCGGCACTCAGCTTGAAAACGTGATCCGCTGTAACGCTTATGTCGCTCTGGCAAACTACCCGGAAACGCCCACAACCTTCGTTAAACTGCGGAACCTCAACTCGTTTAACTTTGTTACCAAAGCTATTAACATGGAGCTTTCACGGCAGGAAGCCATTGTTACTGAGGGCGGCACTGTGGTTCCTGAAAGCCGGCTCTGGAACGAGGCCAAGAACACGACCGAATCGTTTAAAAATAAATGGACCCGTGATGAGAAGCCGCATTTCATATTGCTTGAAGACCAGCCCTTTGCGCCGGCAAAGGATATCCTTGAGTCTCTGGACAGCTTTTTTGTGGAACTGAGCGACACTCGCCGGAACCGCTTTGTGGAAACATTCGGTCTTCCCTTGTACCTTGCTGAATTTGTCTGCGATGAAAAAAGCAGGGCGGATTACTTTGAGGAGACTGTGGCGCTCGGCGCGTCTCCAAAAGAAACAGCCCAGTGGATGGCCTCTTTTGTGGTCAAAGCCCGCAAGTACATTGCCAATGGCGAGGAAACGTCGCTCAGTCCCTTACGTTTCGCGGCAATCCTAAAAATGCTGGCAACCAAGCGTATTCATGCGGGTATAGCGAAACAGCTCATTACAGCAGTGCTGGAAGAGTCCTGCGATCCCGAAAAGATTCTCCGTAAACGGGGCTGGGAACAGATCACGGACCGGAAACTGATTGAGGCCTTGGTTAAACGAATCATTGAGGAGAATCCGCAAGAGGTACGCCGTATCCGTGAAGGCGCGGCTGGGCCGATTCAGTTTCTGACTGGCCTCATCATGCGGGAAACACACGGGCTTGCGGAACCCATGCTGGTTAAAGACATACTCAAGGAACAGCTCTCTGTTTCGCTGGTGTATGTGCTTTCCATGGGCGGGGCAATCTCAGGCCGCGTGTCAGACGATGACAACCTTGAATGTGGTGATGAAAAAGTCCTGCGCGACCTGCTTGCCGGCAGCGTGGACATTTCTCACGTCTGTTTTGAGTCCATATTCGTTGGCCGCCTGCTCTCTGAAGAAATCGTGCCGTCAGACTGGGCTGCACTTATTGAAACCATTGTTGAGAAGCTCAACTCAGGAACCGCTAATGGCATTGTCGTTGCCCACGGAACTGACACGCTTCCCTACACCGCGCCGCTGCTCTACTGGCTCTTTGCGGACGCCAGCGCGCCCATTGTACTGGCAGCTTCCTCAACCACGCCGGCTGAGGGGCATGAAGCCACACAAACCATGAAGAAGGCTGTTGACCTTGCCCTCAGTAAACCTAAAGGCGTGTATGTGGTGAACGGCGGCAAAGTGCTTTCGCCCCTTAATCTCAAGTTTGAGCGAATCGGCAATGATGGATTCCGTAACTGGAACATGGATATACCGGTGTTTTCCGGGACTTCGCTCCTGAGCGAATCCATTGAGGCAAACCGCTATGTCTTATCCCAGTTGCTTGAGGAAGCGGTGAACTCGATCTGCGTTATCCGTATCTACCCTGGTCTGCGTTCCGACTACCTTACTGCGCTTATGGAGAAAGGTGTCAGATACTTTTTTCTGGAACTCTACGACACTGGGACAGCAGGTTTTCGGGAAGGTCCCTATTCCTTGAAACGGGTTTTTACCGCAGGCAAGCGCCGGGGTACACGGTTCTACTGCACGTCTCAGCAGGAAGGCATTGTTGATTTTTCAGGCTACACGACAAGCCATGAACTGTGGCGCGAAGGCGCGGTTCCTCTGGGCGCGTATACTACCGAAACTGCTGTTGCCCGCTTCCTCGCGGCCAGCCTCATCGCTGACTCTGAGGAAGAGCGGGCGCAACTTATGGAAAGCGTGAGTCTGGAAGCTGGTAATCACGGCTAGACAAAGCGGAATCGTCGCCAGCCTTGTTCCAGCTTTGCCATATCCATGCGCCCTGAGTGCAACGAAGCATTCCCTCCGCACAAACATAGGTGTCAATCGCGCAGGAAACCTCAAGCCTGAGACTTTCGCCGCTGGCCTGGATGAAAGGCGGGGCAAAGGGTGAAGACCCGATCCAGTAGGTCTCGGCGTTTAGCGGAACAAGCAGGGGTTCAGTCTCACGTGGCGCGATACGGCGCTTATCAAAACCTGACTGCGCTGTTTTCAGGCAAAACGTTTTCCAGTCTACAAGCCAAGGGTCGCTGCGCGCTTCCTCGTTAAGACTGGGGTCGGCGAGCAGTTCCCGGAACCTGGGCCAGTTAAAGTAAAAGGGCTGTCTTGATTCCTTGTTTGCGAGCAGCGCTGCCGAGGCAAGCTCCCGATAGACCAGCGCCTCAATCCCGCCCTGCCATGAAAGCCGTATCCGCTTACCTTCCACATCGAATGGAAAGAGCGCGCCTGCTGGTTTCATCATGCCTGGACCAAGCCCCTGTTCTAGCCAGAACGGGTACGCGATGATGGGATTGGTCCACGCTTCGATGAGCGCCAGCGTCGGCGCGTTACCGCTGCTTTCAAGCGATTCAGCGCCTTGCGGACTTATCCACTCGACCCGCCAGCGTGGTTCCCCCAGCAGTTCGCGCCACGCTTCCGGCATGGCCGGAAACTCGATTTCATACAGCGCCGCGCTGTACTCAGTACGCGCACACGCGCATACACCCAGCAGGACACCGCATAACAGCAAATAGTGTTTCATACTCTGTTATAAGGAGAGCAATGTCTTATTTGATTCACCTTACGCGCCGGAAAGAAAAAGATCATCGAATTACGCGAATGAACGCGATGAAATATTCGCGTATATCAGCGTCCATTCGATGATAAATTCTTCATTGCAGGATAAACGCATAGAAATCAGCCGGTTCGTGGAAGCAGGGCTTAGAGCGTCTCTAATAAGGAACTAGGCGTTAGTTCCCATAAGGAACTAGGTGTTAGTTCCCATAAGGAACTAGGTGTTAGTTCCCATAAGGAACTAGGCGTTAGTTCCCATAAGGAACTAGGCGTTAGTTCCCATAAGGAACTAGGCGTTAGTTCCTAGAGGAACTAGGTGTTAGTTCCCATAAGGAACTAGGTGTTAGTTCCCATAAGGAACTAGGTGTTAGTTCCCATAAGGAACTAGGCGTTAGTTCC
>JAIRMT010000053.1 GCA_031258505.1 Treponema sp. | reverse complement strand
GTAATTCAAAGTTTAAGTTTGCCGCGCTTTAGTGCTAGACACCCAAACAGCGCCACACAGCGCTTTAGACATGAGGTTATAATACTTTTCTAACTGTAGGTTCTGCGTCGATACTATTAATATATGCGCATATACTACTGATATATGCGCAGATATTAACATGATATGCGCAGATACTACTGATATATGCGCAGATACTACTGATATATGCGCAGATATTGACATGATATGCGCATATACTACTGATATATGCGCAGATATTGACGTAAAACCGCGAGACCTTCACGAAAACGCCAGGATGGAGCCTATGTATCACATCACCGCAGAAATTGACCGTAACGAGATGGAACTAAAGTTGTCAGAGATCAAGGATATGTTCTTGACCTACATCAGTACCGACGGTGATACTTTGAATTCCTGACGCAAGTTTAAAAGAATTGTAACAATGAGAACTGTATGTTATGATTATTGAATCTTAGATCGATGTTGATGGCATAGCGGTAGCGGAACTTATTTCCAGCAGTGAGGAACGCCTCCTCAACCGGAGTTGTCATGAGCCGCTTAATTGAAGGAGCTATTATTTATGGAAGAAACAAAGCGGGCAGCGGGTATATTGCTGGCGTTGAGCAGTTTGCCGTCTGAATATGGAATCGGGTCTTTTGGGCAAACAGCCCGGCAATGGGTCGATTTCTTGTACAGCGCTGGCCAGAAACACTGGCAGATTCTGCCGCTGAACCCCACAAGCTGGGGAGACAGTCCGTATCAGAGCTTTTCCGCGTTTGCGATTAGTCCTTACTATATCGACTTAGACGCTTTACTGGCTCAGGGGCTTCTGATGAAGGACGAGCTTGCCGGCATCAACTGGGGCAAAGATGCCGATCAGGTCGATTACGCCGCACTGTATCGGGAGCGTGAACCAGTGCTGCGCAAGGCGTTCTCCCGATTTAAGGGCGGGGCTGACTATGAGCGGTTTTGCGCGGAACAAGCGTTCTGGCTGCGCGACTATGCCTTGTTTATGGCCCTTAAACAAAAGAACAACGGGCGCTCATGGCTGGAATGGGAGCAAGACCTGCGAATGAGAGAGTCTGACGCGCTTGTCCGCGCCGAAACCACGCTTGGAAATGACCAGGCGTATCATACGTTTGTTCAATACATGGCTTTCAGTCAATGGAACGCCATAAAAGACTATGCCAATGGCCGTGGCATAGGGATCATCGGGGATATACCTATTTATGTGGCTATGGACAGCGCTGATGTGTGGGCAAACAGCGAGTTGTTTCTCCTGGACGAGCAACGCAAGCCCATTAGGGTGGCTGGCTGTCCGCCGGACTCCTTTGCCGCTGGCGGCCAGCTCTGGGGCAACCCGCTCTACCGCTGGGACAGGCTGGACCAGTCGGCTTACGCATGGTGGCTATCCCGACTACGCGCCGGTTTCGCGCTTTACGACACGATCCGCATCGATCACTTCCGCGGCTTTGAAAGCTATTATGCCATTCCTGCTGGTGATCCTGATGCAAGCGGCGGGCATTGGGAAAAGGGGCCGGGCTTTGCGTTTATAAACGCGGCGCAAAAGGCCATGCCCCAGGCGGCTATCATTGCCGAAGACCTAGGCTATCTTACCGAAGAAGTACGAGACTTGCTGGCGGCTTCAGGCTATCCGGGTATGAAGGTTTTGCAGTTTGCCTTTGACTCAAGGGAGCCGAGTAACTATATGCCCTATACCTACGAGCGCAACTGCGTGGTATATAGCGGAACTCACGATAACATCACGTCGGCAGGCTGGTTTACGAGTGCGCCTGCTGAGGACATTGAAGCGGCTAAAACGTATTTTGGGTTTCGGCAGACGCCTGAAAAACGCGAGGCAAGCTGGGCCTTTATCCGGGCTGCGCTTTCAAGCGTGGCAAATCTGGCGATTATCCCCATGCAGGATTATTTGGGATTAGGCAGCGAGGCGCGTATGAACACCCCGTCAACCCTCGGTAGCAGTAACTGGCAATGGCGGCTTCAGCCGGATGCGCTTGGTAACGAGGCGGCGCGGGCGCTTGCCGGGGAGATTCGCGCCATCACCGCGCTTAACGGACGCTGACCCCATTGACACCATGCCTAGTTCATTTCAAAATAGGTTTAGCAGTGTAAACTCTGTACAAGGCGGCGCAGGAGAGCCTTGCACAGGGTTGAAGCTGTTCCAAAATGATGAGTTTCAGGCGTTTCGACATTGGCAGCGAAGTTTCCGCACTCAACGACCAAAGAATTTTGGCGGGTGAGCTTGTCGAACTAGTCAAACCCGCCTGTACATAAAAGTAGGAGGAAAGATGTTTCTCTATATCCTTAAACGGGCGTTTCGGTCTTTTCTCACCTTGTTCTTCATCATCACTATTGTCTTTTCCTTGCTCCGGCTCATGCCCATTGAAGGTTACTTCTCTAATTATGAGAAAATGTCCGAGACTCAGATTAAGGTGGAGCTGTCGCGGCAGAATCTCGATAAACCTCTGCCTATTCAGCTCTGGATGTTCTATAAAAACATCATTAAGGGCGATTTTGGCCTGTCCATGAAGTACCGGGTGAACTATCCAGTTACGAAAATCATTGCGGAAAAAGCGCCGCTGTCCATAAGGATGGGGCTGCTGGCAATGCTCGTATCATTGCTGGCGGGAATTCCCCTGGGTATACTCATGGCGCATAGCGCAAAAAACCGGATTGGAGTCTGGGATAAGCTGGGAACCGTGTTTGTCGTGCTGGTGCAGGCGATTCCAGCCGCTATCTACCACCTCTTCGTGATGATCTATGGCACTGAATGGCTCGGTCCGCCGCTCCATATCCCAACGTTGTTCCGCGAAACTAACTGGCTTACCTGGATACTGCCCGTGTTCTCCCTGTCTCTCGGCGGCACGGCGTATTACGCGCTCTGGCTCCGGCGCTACATGGTTGACGAAAGCACTAAGGATTATATCACCCTTGCTCGCGCCAAGGGACTGCCGTCGGCAAGCATTTTCTCACGGCACATCTTCAGAAATGCCATAGTGCCGATAGTGCAGTATATTCCTACCTCAATACTGCTTACGCTCGTTGGCTCCCTCTATGTGGAAAGCCTCTATTCGATTCCGGGTATGGGCGGGCTGCTCGTGCAGGTGATAAAGTTGCAGGACAATACGCTGGTGCAGGCGCTGGTACTGCTCTATTCGGCAATCAGCATCGCAGGACTCCTGGTCGGTGATACGCTCATGGCAGCGCTTGATCCGCGCATCAGTCTGGCGAAAAAGGATACGGTATAATGGCTCTATACAAAAGCAAACAACGGGTGATTGAAGAAAACATCAGCGACACTCTGGCGCGGGACTACGGCAGCCTAAGCGAGGCCGAGTTGTTCACATTTGCCGAACAGGATGAGGCCGCTGCAGAGTACACTGCTGTTAGCGGCTACTCGTACTGGAAGAGTACCCTGCGTATCTTCTTCAAGAACCGCGTGGCGTGTTTTTTCTTTGCAGTAATCATCTTTGTCCTGCTCTTCACTCTGATTCAGGCAGTGTCGAGTCGGGTTCCTTCTACCACAATTCACAACGACCCTGAGACTGGCATTCAGATACGCAATCATCAGCCTGACGCGCGCTTCCGGTTTGGCACGAACTCCATCGGCCAAGACCTCTGGGCGCTCACCTGGCATGGTACGCGAACCAGCCTCTTCATCGGGCTTTCTGTTGCCTGTGTTGATGCCCTGCTCGGCGTCATCATCGGCGTACTCTGGGGCTATGCGCGAAAACTCGACCTGCTCTTCACCGAGTTGTACAACATCGTTGATAATGTGCCGCAAACTCTGGTACTCATTCTTGTTTCCTATGTGCTGCGCCCAGGCATTGGTACCATGATACTCGCCATGTGCGTTACCAGTTGGTTATCCACCGCGCGTTTTGTCCGTAACATGGTGATGATCATCCGGGACCGCGACTACAATCTTGCGTCGCGCTGTTTAGGCACACCCCTTGGGCGTATTATCATTAAGAACCTCCTGCCCTACCTTGTTTCGGTAATTACAATGCGTATGGCAATGGCAATACCAGGGGCGATTGGCAGCGAAGTCTTTGTCTCGTACATTGGTCTGGGATTGCCGCTTGCAACACCGTCGCTTGGTAATCTCATCAATTCCGGTATTGATAAACTGCTGGAACCGACCCTGCGTTACCAGCTTATCTTCCCCACGATAGTGCTATCCATTGTTACTATCTCGTTTTATATCGTTGGCAATGCCTTTGCCGACGCATCTGATCCGCGTAATCATGTGGTATGAGGGGAATATGACTGAATCAAACACGATACTCTCTGTAAAAAATCTTGACATCAGCTTTAACCTGCGCGGGCAGCGTCTGCGGGTGATACGGGACGTATCGCTCGACGTGTATCGGGATGAAAGTCTCGCCATTGTTGGCGAATCCGGCTCAGGCAAGAGCGTATTCTGCAAGAGCCTGATGGGGCTGCTCGATGCTAATGGCGCGCTTAACAGCGGCTCAATCTATTATGATCCGGGCGCCACAGTCCGTCCGACCGCGCCGGCCAGAGACCTTGCCCAACTCAAGACTGACCGGGATTGGCAGGCGTATCGTGGCGGCGAAATCGCAATGGTCATGCAAGACCCCATGACAAGTCTGAATCCGCTCAAGACCATTGGCGCTCAGATCGTGGAGGCGATTGAGATTAACCAACGCATACGCGGCAAGGCGGCAAAGTCAGCCGCCATTGGCTACCTTAGCGATGTTGGTATTACAGAGCCGCAGCGCCGTTTCCACCAGTTCCCACACGAGTTTTCCGGCGGCATGAGACAGCGCGTGGTAATCGCCATTGCCCTTGCCTGCCGTCCGAACATCCTCATCTGCGACGAGCCAACCACCGCCCTTGACGTAACCATTGAGGCGCAGATACTCACGCTCATCAAAAGTATGAAGACAAAGCACCAGTTGACAACAATCTACATCACCCACGACCTCGGCGTAGTCGCCAATGTTGCTGACCGGATTGTGGTGATGTACGCTGGCGATTTCATTGAAATCGGCACTGCTGAAGACATTTTTTACGACCCGCGCCATCCCTACACATGGGCGCTGCTCTCCAGTATGCCGACGAATGGCGTCAAGGGCGAAGACCTTTACTCCATTCGCGGTACGCCGCCCAACCTCTTCCAGACCATACACGGCGACGCATTCGCGCCCCGCAACCCCGCGGCGCTCAAGATTGACTTTGTGAAACGCCCTCCGTTTTTTAAGGTGAGCGACACGCATTTTGCGCGGACATGGTTACTTGATCCTCGCGCTCCAGCAGTTGCCCCGCCGCCAGTGATACAGCGCGCGCGCACATATACGGAGCGCGCCTTATGAACACGCCGTTTCTCAGCCTCAAACAGGTATCAGTCTGCTTTGGTCATGGTAAAAAACGCTTTAATGCGGTGAATAACGTGTCGTTTGACGTGTATAGGGGTGAAACCTTCGGCATAGTCGGCGAATCTGGTTCTGGCAAAACCACAATAGGCCGGGCGATCATCAGGATTAACCCAATTTCAGCTGGGGAGATTATGTTTAATGGTGAACGCATATCAGGTTCCCTGCCGTCAAAACAAAAAAAGGCGCTGACACGCAGGATTCAGATGATCTTTCAGGACCCCATGTCGAGCCTCAACGAGCGGGCAAAGGTAAACTACATTGTTGCCGAAGGCCTGTCCCGCGCCGAAGGCACTGCTGCCGAGCGTGATGATGCTGTTGCGGCGGCGCTGATGGAGGTAGGTCTGCGCCCTGAGTTTGCCACACGCTTCCCCCACGAGTTTTCCGGAGGCCAGCGCCAGCGCATTGGCATTGCCCGCGCCCTGATCATGTACCCTGAACTCATCATAGCTGACGAGCCGATCTCCGCCCTTGACGTATCAATACGCGCCCAGGTTTTGAACCTCATGCGTAAATTACAAAAGCAGCGAGGCCTTACCTACATTTTCATCAGTCATGACCTTTCAGTGATGCGCTTTATCTGCGACCGCGTTGCCGCAATACACCTCGGACGCATTGTCGAGCTTGCTGACGCTGAGACCCTCTTCACACGTCCGCTCCACCCTTACACCCGTTCCCTGCTTTCCGCCATTCCCCTTCCCGACCCGGAACACGAGCGCCACAAGCAGGTACTGGTCTATGATGAGCATATCCACGACTATTCTGTTGACGCGCCGCTGTGGGCGGAACTTGAGCCCGGACATTTTGTGCTTGGCAATCAGCAAGAACTTGATAAATACCGGAAAGACCTGCGAGGAAGCTAAAAGTGCATGGAGCACACGTGCCGCGTCATGGAGCACACGTGCCGCGTCATGGAGCACACGTGCCGCGTCATGGAGCAGATCGGAAGAGCGTCGGGGAGGGAATGAGTGTGATTTCCGGTGTAGTTCTCGGTGGTGGCGGTGTCG
>JAIRMT010000033.1 GCA_031258505.1 Treponema sp. | reverse complement strand
CGTGTGGGATCAGACAAAGCGGATAGACGCTTGACGGTTTGGACAGACGAGCTATTTTTTACAGGGAGGTCTGCCTAATGGCAGACGGCGTTGCATCCCTTGCCCTTTAGGTTTAAAGACTTGGGTTTCTACGCCGTGATTTTTATGAAGAGAAAAGAAGGATTCGCTCTGGTGTTGTTGGCGCTTTTAGCAGGTATGGCGTTTGCCTCTGGTAGCAGCCAGCAGGCGTCGAAGAGTATCACGCTGTACTACTGGGACGCCGATCAAAAGGAAGCTATGGATTCGGTTGTCGCGGCATATACCGCGAGTTCAGGGGTTAAGGTCGAAACTACGATCATCCCCTACGGGCAGTATTGGACGAAGCTCCAAACCAGTTTGCCATCGGAGAACGGTCCCGATGTCTTCTGGATCAACTATTCTCACGCCCTTGACTACTATCCGGCAGGGCTCGTTTCGGAGATTCAGACCTATGTTGACCGCGACAAGGTTGATATAACGCCCTTCCCCAAATCCCTGATCGAGATGTATTCCTACAACGGCAAGCTCTACGGTATTCCGAAAGACTATGATACCATCGCTATCTTCTATAATAAAGCGATCTTTGACGCCAAGGGCGTGCCTTATCCTAAAGCCGGCTGGACATGGGACGACTTCAGAAACACCGCCCTTGCGTTGACCGATGCCTCGAAGGATGAATACGGCTTTGGCGTAGTGGCTACGGAACAGGAAGTGGTATTCCCGTGGGTGTTTTCCAACGACGGCAATCTGCTATCGGCAGATAAGCGCACCTTTAACTTCAATACGCCGCAGACCATCGAAACCCTACAATGGCTGATGAACCTGATCCATGTGGATCACGTTTCTCCGACCTACGCCCAGCTCAAGGAACTGAAAGCTGGGGATCGCTTCCTTGGCGGCAAACTCGCCATGATCTCCGATGGCTCATGGTCAGTAAAGGATTTCTCTGAGGCGCTCGGCGATAATCTTGGCATTGTCGAGATTCCGCGCAAGAGCCGCGCTGCTAACGTCATTCACGGCTTAAGTTTCGCCATCAGCAGCAGATCCAAGAACAAGGAAGAAGCCTGGGGGCTGCTCAAGGCTTTCGCCTCCAAGGACGCGGGCGCGGCGCAGGCGTCAGTGGTTATTCCCGCTTATGAAGGCGCTACGCAAATGTGGAAGGATCACTTCCCGAAACTTGACGTGCAGATTTTCATTGACGGCGCGAATATTGCCAACCCGTTTGCAACTCCGCTAGTGGCGGCTTCGGCGCAGTCAAGCGCGATGTTTACGATGTTTGAAAAGATATGGAATGGCGCTGATGTGGCGACTGCCTGCGCGGAACTTGACGCGGAATGTCGCAAACTCGTTGCAGATTCTGGCAAATAACGGAGCAAAGCGTGAAACCAAAACGGCGTATAGGCAGAAATACACTCAATACATGGTTCTGGGGGTACTTCTTTATCGCGCCGGTGATGCTGGGCGTTGCCGTGTTTCTTCTGGGACCCGTGTTTTACGCCCTGTATCTCTCGCTGACCAACTGGGATGGCTTTGTAACGCCCCAATTCATTGGTTTGAGGAATTTCATTAACCTGTTTCAGGATGAGGAACTCTACATTGAGTTCTTTAACACCTTGAAATACATGATTGGCGTTGTGCCTTGTACCATAATCATAGCTCTTTGCGTCGCCAGTCTCCTGAACACTAATATAAAGGGCAGGACGTTTTTCCGCACCGCGTTTTTCCTGCCCATGGTTACCATGCCCACCGCAATAGCCACTGTCTGGCGCTGGCTGTTTAACTCACAATATGGGCTGGTCAACTTTTTGTTCCGACCCTTTGGTCTAAACCCGCTGTGGCTCGGCGATCCTCAGTACATTATGACCGCCGTAGTCATAGTGGCGATTTGGTCAGGCATTGGTTATGCGTCCATCATACTACTGGCGGGACTACAAAATATCCCCAAAAACTACTACGAGGCAGCCCAGATCGACGGCGCTGGTCCGATACGCTCATTCATCTCGATTACCGTACCGTTGCTGTCCCCATCGATCTTTTTCCTGACCATTACCTCGATGATAGGCGCGTTTAAGGCGTTTGACTTGATATTCATGTTTTCCGGCGGTGGTATTTCCAGTGGACCGATTTCAATGTCGGTGCGTACTATGGTTTACGGCATCTATCATAAGGGTTTTGTCTTGATGAACATGGGTTATGGGGCGGCGGAAGCTGTTATCCTCTTCGCTATTATCCTACTCGTTACTCTGGGACAGTTCTATATGCAAAAGAAGTTGGTATTTTATGATTAAGCAAACAGGCAAACAGATCACCGATGGACTTGTATTCGTAGTCTTGTCCATCAGCTCCCTTGTAATGATTACACCCTTTGTCTGGATGATCTTGACCGCATTCAAGACCTATCCTGAAACGCTTGCCATTCCCATCAAGTGGCTTCCTTCAAGCCTCAAGCTCACCAATTTTACAGAGGTACTCTCGCGACTGAATTTTGCCCGCTACTACATGAACACCATCATCGTAGCCATATCGATCACAGCCTTGCAGGTGCTGTTCTGTTCCATGGCTGGCTATGGCTTTGCGCGACTGAACTTTCCCGGACGCAATGTACTGTTCTTCATTCTGCTGTCGGTGCTGATGATTCCCTCCCAGATGACTTTGATTCCATCCTTTGTGCTGCTGTCGCGGCTTAACTGGATTGACACCTTCATTGGCCTCATCATTCCCAATGTGTTCAGCGCCTATGGTACGTTTTTTCTGCGGCAGTTCTTTATGTCCTTACCCGGCGAGCTGGAGGAAGCGGCAATTATTGATGGTTGTTCCCGTTTTGGTATTTACTGGCGAATTTTCATGCCGCTCTGCGGTACTGCGGTGGCAGCTTTTTCGGTCTTCACGGTACTGTGGGCATGGAACGACCTGATGTGGCCTCTGATCATGACGTCGAAGGATTCGGTGCGGGTGTTGTCGGTGGGTATCGCAACGCTGTTTGGGGAACACGGCTCCCGTTACAATCTACTGATGGCGGCGAGTATGCTCGCAATAGCGCCGATGATTGTCTTATTTTTGTTCCTGCAAAAACAGTTCATCAGCGGCATCGCGGTTACGGGGCTGAAAGCATAGCTGATTAGAAGCCGCCTCACTAGACGCAAATACGCATTGACACTTTGCTTCGCAATCAAATCATGTGAGCCACGTCTCTGAATAGCCGTACTTAACCCTCGCATAGTATCAGCAATTCAATATTACCAGAATGTATTACTCTCAAGGCAGAATGCGTTTGCTCAACCACGAAGCGCTGTCGTAAACATGGGGGGTAAATGTTTAATTGCTATTATACTCTTGCATTTACTTGCAAGAAACTGTATAAATATACATAACAGATTCGGAAGTTTCCGGAGCCTAGCTCCGAGAGACTATCATTTTCATTTTCAGGAGGAAAATGATGAAAGCAGTCAAATTTGCTTTTGTATCGGTCCTGTTGCTTGCGACAATGAATGTCTGGGCATCAGGAGCAGCACAGTCAGGAACCACAAGTAGTGGTCCTGTCCCTGTCCGTATCCGCATGGCGACTGGTGGGAGCACTGGCACTTACTATGCCTTTGGCTCGGCGGTGGGTCAGATTTTGCAGGAAAAAACCGGCAACGCCATTACTATTCAGTCAACTGGCGCGTCCAAAGCAAACATTCAGCTGATCGCGGCAGATGAAGTGGAGCTTGCCATAGTCCAGAACGATGTTATGGACTATGCTTACAGGGGTGTTGATCTCTTTAACGGCGAGGTGATACAGGATTTCCAGGCTATGGCCGCGCTCTACGCTGAAACTTGTCAGGTTGTTGCCAATTCAGCGGCAGGGATCACGAGTATTGCAGACCTCAAGGGTAAAAACGTGTCGGTTGGCGACGCGGGAAGCGGCACCGAGTTCAACGCTCGCCAGATTCTTGAAGCCTACGGCATCACCTTTGATGACATTGGCAAGCAGAATCTGAGTTTTGGCGCTTCAGCCGATGCCCTCAGAGACAACAAGATCGACGCCTTTTTCTGTGTAGCAGGCGCTCCCACAACGGCTATTGTTGACCTCGCCATAGGCAAGTCCATCTCCATACTTGAGATTGATGACGAACACGCCGCCGCTATCATTGCGAAGTACCCCTTCTACACCCAGTTCCCCATTCCAGCGGGGAGCTACAATGGCGTTTCGGCTGAGGTAAAGACCCTCGCGATTAAGGCGACATTCATCGTAAGCAAGAAGCTGACGGAAGACACGGTGTACCAGCTTACGAAAAACCTCATTGAGAGCAAGGACGAGATCACTGCTGCCCACGCCAAAGGCGCGGAGCTTTCCGCTGACTATGCGGTGAGCGGCATTTCAGTGCCATTCCATCCGGGCGCGGAAAAATACTTCCGTGAAATAGGCGCGATAAAGTAACGGTGTAACATTGAGTCTTAGCGGTAAAGGGCGCGATTATGCAAAGGGCGCAAAGAAATGTTTTCTTCTCCCGCTCTGCGCGCTCTGCATGTTTTGCGCTCTTTGCGTGTCCTTTATTGTTACTCTTCTGGTTACAAAACCACGCCTTGAACTACGCGACGCTGATTCCGGCAAGCGTTACGCGGCATGGCCAATACAAGACGGAGAAGAATTTTCCATAGAGTTCATCCATTCCGTCAACCAGAGTCCGGTGCGGGATACATTCCACGTTGATGGACAGCTCATACAGCCCGTAGCCACGCGCTTCTTTGGCTTTGGCGCGGGTATGCAAACCAGCCTTGAACCAGGCCAGCGCATGGAGCGGGACGGAGACGCGCTGATTATCACAGGCTTCACCCAACGCTTCCACGCGCTTAGCTTCATTGTAGGCACGGTCTCTGACCATGTACTTTACATTCAGGATGCGGCGCTCAGTCTGCGCGATCTCTGCGGACGGAACGCCCACATCACCATTCAAGTTAAACAATTTTAATCGTAGGAGAAAGCAATGGCAGACGAAATATCCCCAGCATCAGGCGAGAAACTCATCGGCGAAGCGTTCAACGAACAGGAAACCGAACAACTCATCGCAAAATTCGACCGCGAATCAAACGTGCGTCGCTTTTCTGGTATCCCCGGCATCATCGTAAAGATACTACTCCTCATCTTTACGGCATACGTGTTCTGGGTAACACTCATCGCCTCACTACCCGAACAAGTGCGCCGAAGCGCCTTTCTCGGCATACTCGTGTTCATCGGCTACATACTCTATCCAGTACGGATGAGCCTTACGCGCCATGAAAACCGCGTCGCATGGTATGACCTTGTACTGGGAACTCTGGGCGCTATCAGTTTTTTCTATTATGTAGTGAATTTTCAGGCAGTCATAAGCCGCGCCATACTGCTCCAGCCCATAGACATCGTCATGGGCGTTATGGGTATCCTCATACTCGCCGAACTTTGTCGCCGTGTTGTAGGCATCCCCATACTCGTCGTGGCAGGCGGCTTCATCACCTACGCCTTCATCAACGGCTTTTCGCTAAAGCGCATCATACACCAGCTTTTTTATACAACAGACGGTATCATTGGCACACCCATCGGAGTATGCTCCACCTTCATTGTTTTGTTCATCTTCCTTGCGTCGTTTCTTGAAAAGTCAGGCATAGCCTCCTTCTTCATAGACCTCGCCAACTCTGTCGCTGGTTTTGCCTCCGGCGGACCAGCCAAAGTCGCAGTCATCGCCAGCGCCCTTGAAGGCATGTACTCAGGCAGTTCCGTTGCCAACACCGTGGGTTCAGGCAGCGTTACCATTCCGGTTATGAAGAAAATTGGCTACAAAGGCGAGTTCGCCGCTGCAGTCGAAGCCGCCGCCTCAACAGGCGGACAAATCATGCCACCCATCATGGGCGCGGCAGCCTTTCTCATGGCCGAGCTTACCAGCATCCCTTATCCGGTCATTGCCGTTTCCGCCATACTCCCTGCTGCCCTCTACTTCACCGGCATCTTCCTGATGATTCACTTTGAAGCCAAAAAGCTTGGCCTCAAAGGACTCCCCCGCGAGTCCATCCCGAAATTAAGAACTCTCATTGTTAAAGGCTACCTCTTTCTCCCGGTGTTCACCCTTGTTGGCCTGATGAGCATAGGTTTCACCCCAGCCTATGCCGCGTGTTTTGCTATACTCACGGCCATACTCGTCAGCATGATACGCAAAGAGACCCGCTTCACCCCCACGACCTTTGTTGACGCGCTCACAGGCGGTGCGCGAAACACCATAGGCGTAGCCCTGGCCTGTGCCTTGGCTGGCATAGTCATCGGCATAGTTTCCCTCACTGGTCTTGGCCAGGTACTCATCTCTCTACTCCTTACCGTAGCAAACAACAGTCTCTTCCTTGCGCTTTTCCTCACGATGATAGCCTGTCTCATTCTCGGCATGGGCATTCCCACCACCGCTAACTACGTAATCATGGCCACAATCACCGCGCCGATAGTAGTGCGTATGGGCGTTCCGGTCATGGCTGCGCACATGTTTGTATTCTACTTTGGCATAGTCGCTGACATCACGCCGCCAGTGGCGCTTGCCGCCTACGCTGGCGCGGCCATAGCTCACTCAAACCCCATCAAGACTGGCGTTACCGCTACACGCCTTGCCATCACTGCCTTCATCATCCCGTACATCTTTGTGTTCAGCCCGTCCATGCTGTTCATTGATACCACGCCGATACAAGTCATCCAAATCGTAGTAAGCTCCTGCATCGGTATGTTTGGTCTCGCCTCTGGAATTGAAGGTTATATGTTCAGACGTATGCCCGTCTTTGAGCGCCTCATGGCAATAGGCGCTGGACTCTGTCTCATCTACCCCGGTCTGATAAGCGACATTATCGGCTTCAGCCTTATCACGGCTGTGATTGTGATACAACTCATCACCCGCAACAAGGATGTAGTAGTCTCGGTTGCCGAGGAAGACCTCAAACCCATGGGCGGCGAGATTCCGTAAGCGCGGCGCGGGGGCGTGGCTCCCGCGCTTGAC
>JAIRMT010000015.1 GCA_031258505.1 Treponema sp. | reverse complement strand
TCATAAAATGAGGCTCGATCCTTCCCACGTTTGAGACACACACTAGTTCGAGTGTTAGACAGACACTAGTTCGAGTGTTAGACACACACTAGTTCGAGTGTTAGACACACTCTAGTTCGAGTGTTAGACACACACTAGTTCGAGTTTTAGACAAACACTAGTTCGAGTGTTAGACACACACTAGTTCGAGTGTTAGACACACACCAGCTCGAGTGTTAGACACACACTTAGCACATACCAAGGGGAAAAGTTGTGGGTCAAGTTTAGCATGAATAGCGGGGTATTAAACCCCGCGGTAAGGGCGCTGTCGCGTTTCATGTGAGCGCGTGGATTGAAACGATAAAGAATCTCGTAAGGAGTTTTATTGTATCAAGCAGGAATAGTTTAGATTACTTAGTCGGGCAACCCGGATTTGAACCGGGGACCCCAAGTCCCCCAGACTTGTACGCTAACCAACTGCGCTATTGCCCGACCAAGTAATCATAAACTATGTTAAACTGACTATAACACTATACGCGAATCGTGTCAAGCGTGTTAATGTCCAGTTCCGCAAAAATGTCGAGTAAAAAACGGTCAAGCAAAAGTAGCCCGTCTTTACTAAGCGCGCAACGCGAGGGCGAACTGACGAGCAGACTTTGCCACGCGGCCAAACTGCGCGGGATGCTTGCCGTAAGAGGCTTGCCAAAACGTTTTTGAAACAAGGCAAGGTCTGGACCGTCAATATAACGAAAGCCCATGAGAAGCGTTTCCTTCATTAGGGTAAGCTGATCGAGCTGCTCCACGTGCGGGGCGCGTCCGGCAAGATAGGCGTCAACGTTGCGTTCCCATGTGTAACGAATACCTGTGCCGCTATCGTCGTCTATAATCGTGGAAGAAGCAGCCGGACCAAAGCCCAGCCAGTTTCCCATACGCCAGTAGCGTATGTTATGCGCCCCGCGTTTCTTATCCAGCGCGAAGTTGGATACCTCGTACTGACTATAGCCAGCCTGCTCAAGCGCGTCTCGGCCTGCTAGGTAGAGTGCGTCGGCAAGGTCCGGCGCAGGAAGCAGACGCTTGTCCTGTCGCGCCATGAGTGCCAGAGGCGTGTCTGGCTCAAGCGTGAGCGCGTACAGGGAAATGTGCGTGGGATCGTAGGCAAGAAGCGTTTTAATATCCTTCAATAATATAGCTTTATCCTGAAATGGTAGGCCAGTGATGAGGTCAGCAGAAAACGCCGTTCCGAATACACGCCGAATCAGGTCGAGACATTCCAGCGCAAGCGCGGCTGACCCAGCGCGGTGGATGGCGGCGCGGGACGGCTCGTGAAAGCTCTGCACGCCCACGCTGATTCGCGTAACGCCGTTGTTACGGCAGGCCATGAGAAACGCCTCATCAAGAGATTCAGGATTAAGCTCGACAGTAAGCTCGTCCGGCGCTTCTTGCCACAGTCGCCCCAGTCCGGTTAAGAGCCGCGCTATTCGCGCCGCGCCTAGCAGAGACGGCGTTCCCCCACCGATGTATAGCGTGGGGATGCGATTGATGCCAAAGTCGTGTACCCAGCGTCCGGCATCGTCAAGCAGGCGTTCAACAAGGACGTCAAGGCGCGGATCATCGCGCCTGCACGGAACCGAGTAAAAATCACAGTACGCGCATTTACTTGCGCAAAAGGGGATATGCAGATAGAGCGAGGCGGAACACAAACTTACGGTATCCCAATGCGGAAGATCGGCCAGTAGCGAAAAACTACTTTACCCGCGATGAGGTCAAGTGATACTGGACCCCAAGTGCGGGAGTCGTTGGTGTTATTCCGGTCGTCGGAAAGCACGAAACATTCGTTATCGCCCAGTACTATTGGCCCCAGGTTGCCGGAGAATGGCAAGGACTCGTCCCACAGCGCGGAACCGGGGGGAATGGTAAC
Organism: Treponema sp.; assembly: GCA_031258505.1. Lineage (GTDB taxonomy): Bacteria > Spirochaetota > Spirochaetia > Treponematales > Breznakiellaceae > JAIRMT01. The sequence goes on along the minus strand of JAIRMT010000015.1, from coordinate 13,010 downwards.
ATCGTAGGGCTTCTCAGCAAGCTCAAACTCTGTGTAGCTGTAAGAATCGCCGCGACGTTTCACGCGGAAGACATAATTCGTCATGGCGATCTCGTCTCCGGGCAGTCCGATCACCCGCTTTATGTACAAATCTTCGTCCTGTTTCGAGAGGCTGACCTGTTGAGCGGTGAAGAAACGCGCCACGCCCTCAAGGAGGCTGTCAGCAAGGCTGCGCGATTTCTGCCGGCTTTTGTCAATGATGACGATATTTCCGTAATGAAGCGGCAGGGTTCGATTCAGCAGGGAGCTGTAGGAGGAAGAGATGAAGCGATCCCCAGCCTGGAGTTCGGGGCGCATGGTATCACTTTCCAGGTATCTGGTTGAAAAGACAAAGGTAGTCAGCAGGGTATACGACAGATAGAACACGAAGAACCAGAGTAACACCCAGGCAACGAGATGCGCGTTTTTTCGTTTTTCCGTGTACGCGATTTTATATTTCTTTGCCATAGCGTTTACCTTATAACTCCGATACGACTCAAAGGCCAGTACTTGATTGCGCCCTGTCCAAGCACATCAACTTCTTTGATGGGGCCGAAGTAACGTCCGTCACGGGAATTGTCGCGGTTGTCTCCCAAGGGGAACATACGGCCTTCAGGGATATAGCGGCCTTGGGTGTGCTGTGCCAATCGCATCATGTAGCGGCTGTCCTGTGGATAAGCGCCGCGCAGAACCACGAGCCATGCGCGCTCGTAAGCAAACGAGTCAGCCAGATACTGGCCGCTTATTGCAGATGCGGTGAGAGTAATAGAACTTGGCGCCTCAATGTTCAGGTCTGAATAGGCGCGGGCCTTACCAGCGGCCTCAAGCGCTACATAGTCTCGTTCACTGACAAGGCGGGAAATCTGGTGCTTAAAGCCTCGTCCGGCATTAAAGTCCCGCTCGTTTATCCAGCGCGTTTCACCGGCAAAGCGGAGACGGAACTCGCCCCGGTCAAGGACAAAGGTATCGCCGCCCACGCCCACAGCCCGCTTGATGAGAAAGTGCGCCTCTGGATTGCCCTGAGCGTCGCTGTCAATGTTCAGCAGGGAAAGAGTCAGCATATAGATGATGCGTTGGGCAATGTCAAAGACCGGACCTTTGGATATGTAAGACGGATTTTCAAAGATGATAATGTCATTCCGCTTGGGCTTAATGGGGCTGGGCAGCTTTACCACTCCGGGCAGAAGTTCCGGCCCAAAGATGAGCTTGTTGACAAAGATACGGTCTTTAATGAGCAACGTATCAATCATAGAACCGGAAGGTATCTCATAAGCCTGAAACAGGTACTGGTTGATGAGAAGCACCACCCATACAGCCCAGATGAGCGCTCCAAGCCAGCTCACGATAGGGTGTTGCGCCTTTTCTTTTTCTCTCCTGATACGCTGATCCCGTCGCCTAACCGTAAGGTATCGCTCGGTAAGTATCTGGATGCGATCAAAAACTCGATTTTTCTGAAGCACTTTTACGCTCACTTTATAATCCGCCATGAAGCGGGGAATTAAAAAAAAACTACCACGAAGGAGCATTGTTGACAAGGTATGAATGGCTTTTCTATAATGGGTCATGCTTGGTAAAAAAAAAGAAATCCTACCTGAAGACGAAGTACACTTAAAGCCGATTCTCGGCGTCAAGCCGGGTGTATACCTCTCCGTACTCTATATGTTTATCTTCCTTACTATATGCTTTTGTGCGCTGGTCTGGCCTGGTTTAGCAAAGCCCGGCACAGTGTTTGCGCTGGAATCAGAGCCGGCTGGAGCTGCGGTTCGTGTTGACGATGTGTATATGGGAACCACGCCCTGTGATGTCTTTATTCCCCAGGGCGCTCACCAGCTTGTCCTGACGTTGCCAGGGTTTGCGCCGCAAGAGCGGTCGATCATGGTCGAGCGGCGGGTGTTTGCGTCGGTATTCTTTCCCCATAAGGAACGGGTTGTGGAGACGCTGACCGAGACGGCGGACACGGCGGCGCTCTTACAGGGCGTTTCTGAATACGCCGCGTGGTCATTCACTGGTGAGCCGACCACGATCTACCAGATTCCCCGAAGCCTCTCCGAAGGTGTGTACCGTTCAGGTCCCATAGCAGCGACTCCGCGAGGCTATGAGGCAATCGACGATCTGCTGCGGGGCGCGGCGCGTTTTACGACTACGCGGGCGGCTGCGCGAGACCTGATTCGGGCAAAGGCTCTGGCAGATAATGCGGGGCTGGCTTCATCGCCGCTATCGCTCTTGTCTTCAATCGAAGACGCGCTGGCTTATCTGTCCGAAACCCCGGGAAGCGCCGCGTGGCTTGCCGCGCTCTTGCCGAAAGAGGCGAGTGAAGCAATCAGCAGCTCAAGCTGGTACGCTAAACTGTCGCAGGACCAGCCAGTGTCTCGTTTCCCAGCAGGCTTTGGCGAAACGTTTATCATCGAAGCTATGCCATTTCGGGAATTGACCGGCGCTACGCTTGCCCAGGGTGAAGCCTTCCCCCATGAGATTGAGATCAATGGTTTCCTGATTGCCGTAAACGAAGTTTCCCGTGAGGCATGGGACACCTTTCTTGCTGCCGCGCCTCGCTGGAGAAGCGATAATCTGACAGCGCTGAAGACCCAAGGGCTGGTGAGTGAAGACTACCTGCTTTCGCTTAATGCCGAGTCTTCCACCATACCGTCGGTTTCATGGCACGCGGCAAACGCCTTTTGCGCGTGGCTCACGACCCTGCTTCCGCCTGCGCTGAATGGCTATGAAGTACGGCTCCCCACAGAGGCGGAATGGGAGTACGCGGCGAAGATGGCGGAACAGAACCATGGCGTTCTGCAAGATATGAACGGCGGTTTGTGGGAATGGTGTGCTGATCCCTATACGCCGCTTAACTTTCTTCCCGCCAAACCTGGGATCATTGAGGCAATCGCCTCGCCAGAGCGAGCGGTACGCGGCGGATCATGGGCGAATCAGCCGAATACGTTTGATGTGGAAACCAGAGGCTCGTTGCCGTCAGAGTTCTGTTCCCCGTTTGTGTCGTTCAGACCAGTCATTGCGATAAAAGGTGAGTAAGTATGAGTGAAGCAATCAAAATCATCGCGGTAAACCGCAAAGCCCGCCACAACTATTCAGTGGATGAGAACTACGAGTGCGGTATTGAGTTGCTAGGAACCGAAGTTAAGTCCTTTCGTGATGGCAAAATATCGTTTCCCGATGCCTGGGCTGAAGTGATAAGCGGTGAAATCTGGCTCCGTTCCCTGAGCATCGCGGAGAACCCTTTTGCCTCGATTTTCAACCATGATCCAGATCGGAAGAAGAAGCTCTTACTTCACAAGCAGGAGATAAAGCGTATAGCCCGTAAGGTCGAGGACAAGGGCTATACGCTCATACCGCTGTCGTTTTATTTCAAGAAGGGACGTGTGAAGGTTGACTTGGGCTTATGCAAGGGTAAGAAGCTCTACGACAAACGCGCCGATATCCGCGACCGCGATCTAAAGCGTGATGTAGCGCGGGAATTCCGCCACAGACTTAACTAAATATCCTATGCCATTGCTCGCTGACCTTCCTACGCGCCGCGTCGCGCACGCTTTCTCCTGTGGCGCGGTTTAGATGGAGCAGGTCAGGAATTAGCACACAGAGGAAGGCTAGAAACGCCATACAGAATGCAAAGATAAAGATCATGCCATTGGATGTATGTTCCGGCTTGGCAGCCAGAAGTATCTGTCCCGGATCAATGCGCTGTTTTGGAGGCTTTTCCAGCCCGACAATACGGATAAACCGCTCATCAACATACCCATAACCCAGTTCCCGCGCATACATAGTGATAGTATCAGGGTCATGAACGAGCGCGTTTCCAGTATTCTCCAGCTCCATGTTCAAGCGTTTGAGGTTTTCCATATTAGTCTTGAGTTTCTCTTCTTCTACGCGGAGCTGTTCATACGCTGATAATCCGGTTGGTCCGGTAAAAACAGAGCATATAACATAGATGCATACCCCTATCCACAGCGGCACAAGGTATTTGATAAAATTCATACTTTTCATTTACGGATATTTGTCTCTCAGTCTTTACCCAGAGCGCCGTATGCCATGAACGAGTCATTGGCTTGCACGGATGCTCCACTCAAAAAACAGAGATGAAATGACGATAATCGGAAGACAATGTATCTGGAAAAGGAACTCGAATGGCAAATACTAACAGTCCTTCAACGTATGGGGAATATAGCGACCAAATGACTGATGAACTTGACGAGTATGGGGTTTGGGTCAAAAGCGCCCCGCAAACACTTAATGAACCTGAACCCCCAGAGCTTTCTGAAAAGGGTGAGCCTCTGCAAGACTTGTCTGAGCTTGCCCACAAGACCAGTCAGGCAGCTATCTCTGAAGACAGCGGTTTTCCCGCTGATTTGTTAAAAAATTTTCTTACGGATATCGAGGATATTGATGAGATTGTTGTACCGACTATCAATGAGGCTGGACAAAAGTCTGAAATAGAAACGCCGGATGTCCCGTCAATATCTCCCTCGCTGTTCAATGAGACGATTGAAACAATGGCCGCTATACCAATGGATAGCGCGCTGGTGAATACTGAAAAGGCGGCTATAATGGAATCGCAAAACGTTTACGCAGACTTGTTAAGCAGGATCGCTGACGCATTGGGGGCAATACATGATGAATTGACCGATATTCGGCAAGAGCTCAAACTCAACCGGACAGCAAATGCGGTAATGCCCAAAGAACGTGAGGAAATCATACGTAATTCCATCACACACGATGACATAGTATTGCTGCGCGATGAACTGACTGGTATTCGGCAGGAACTCAGCCGAAGCATCGCCGCGCTGACGCCAGAACCGCCTAAACCTAACGAACTGGCGCTGCTGCGCGATGAACTAACTGGTATTCGGGAAGAACTTAGCCGAAGCATCGCCGCGCTGACGCCAGAATTGCCTAAATCTGACGAACTGGCGCTGCTGCGCGATGAACTGACTGGTATTCGGGAAGAACTCAGTCGAAGCGCTGCCGCGTCGATGACAGAACCGCCTAAACCTAACGAACTGGCGCTGCTGCGCGATGAACTGACTGGTATTCGGGAAGAACTCAGCCGAAGCATCGCCGCGCTAGCGCCAGAACTGCCTAAATCTGACGATCTAGCGTTGATACGCGATGAACTAAACAGTATTCGGGAAGAACTCAGCCAGATCATAACCAAGCCAGCCCCTGAAGCGGGCGATGAGGACAAGAAGATTATCCTCACAAGAAACGAGCTTAGTAATATTTTTAATACCGCGCCTCAGCTTCAGGACAGTGAGGACAGTTCAGAGGAATCGTCAGACTGCAGTCCGGCAGAGGAAACCTTGCCAGACCTCAGTCTCATTAGCGAAATCGCGCTGGATGAAACGCTGCCAGACCTTGACGATGAGTACCTGCGCATCCACCTCATTGAGGAGTCAACCCCCAATGAAATAAAAAAACTGTATGAAGAAGGGGTTGCGCCTCTGACGCCAGCGCCTGAGGATACGAGTTATCTTGAAATGGCGCCCTTTGCCGCGCCTGATCTGTCCAACGCGGTTATAGATGCTCCGCTTGTTTCTGAGGAGATTCAAGAGCATCCTCTGGAAGAGCTATCGCCAGAGTATATCAAAAACCTCTCGTTTGGCCTCACAGACGCGGACCGTGCTGATGAAGCGCTCAATAAACCGCTCATTGATGGTTTGCTGACTGATGATGATTCGGTGAAGGGCTTTTCTATCGAACTAGATACGAACCGCCTTAATGTTGCTTATTATGGAGAAGAAGAAGATGATGCGCTTCTTGAGTTAGAGGAATATGAGGACGAAGAGAATGTTATGGATCAGGACATTGGAGACCTGCTCATGGCGAGTGACTGGGAAGCTGTTGTTGAAGAGACGAGTACCGACACGCCGCGTACTAATGAACCTACGCCTGAGCCTGATAACAAGGACCTCAATATTAGCGAAACCCCAGTTTCCTCCTCAAAAGAGTCTTATGATAACGCAGCGAGCCATCTGACCCGCGAGTTAAAACGTATCTTAGCTTACATGGATCAGGTGCTGGAGTCATTGCCTGATGATAAAATTGAGGAGTTTACTCAATCCGAACATTTTACGACCTATAAACAAATCTTTAAGACTCTGGAGATTCCCTGAGGCAAAGTTGAAACGCCGCTTGCGCGGGACAGGATCAAAGACAGCGCTGCCCCCGTTCCTGCGGCAAAAGCGACGGATGCGCGGCTCATCATGCTCCATGCGGCTGAACCTGATGACGCGCTTCAAAAAAATTACTCAAACGCGCTTAAATCGCGCTTAAATCATTGATATTTTTTTTACAGCCTGATAGAATGTTATTATGGATTTGAGGAAACGCCCGATGGCCATTGATGGCTATCGGCTTGCTTACAGTTTAGCTTCTCTCCCGGCTCCCGGCTCCCGGCTCCCGGCTCCCGGCTCCCGGCTCCCGGCTCCCGGCTCCCGGCTCCCGGCTCCCGGCTCCCATTATACTCTCTTAACAACACGGTTTGTCAAGTATCTAGCAGTTACAAAAAACACGTCATCTGTTCCTGCACATACGTCGTCCGGTCTAATAAACGAACCATCTGTTCTAACAAACACGTCGTCCGGTCTAACAAATATGTCATTCGGTCTAACAAATATGTCAAAGGTTAAAACGGTGAAGTCGCCAGTTATAACCGTAGTGGTAAAAGTTTTAACCGCAGACTCGCCAGTTAAAACGATGGACTCACCAGTTATAACTGCAGGGACAAAAGTTAAAACGGTGGACTCACCAGTTATAACTGCAGGGGTAAAAGTTTTAACGGTAGACTCGCCAGTTATAACTGCAGGGTCAAAAGTTTTAACGGTGGAGTCGCCAGTTAAAACTTTAGGGTCAAAAGTTAAACTGTGGACTCGCCAGTTTAACTGTGGAGTCAAAAGTTTTAACGGTAGACTCGCCAGTTATAACTGTGGACTCGCCAGTTTAACGGTGGAGTCAAAAGTTTTAACTGTGGACTCGCCAGTTTTAACCGTAGGGGCAAAAGTTATAACGGTAGAGTCGCCGGTTATAACCGTAGGGTCATTCATTACAACAAACACATCATTCATTACAACTCACGAAGGAGAGAGATATGGCAAAGAGTAGTGATTGGTTGCCGGGATCCCGTACGGATATCCTGGCAATGTGTCGAAAGTGGCTCGCTTATCTGATCGAGACGCTGCGGACCGCTTTGGGAATTCCGGCGGCGGAATTTACAGAGCTGGGGAATCTTTTCAACAAGGCTGAAACCCTTTTAATAAAGGCTCAGGACGAAGCGGAGAGAACTCACGTGATCACCGTGGAATGTCAGACCGCCTTCAAAGACCTGTCCGCGAAGATGCGGTTCTTCCGAGACCGCTACTTCAAGGTTCCGCCCCTCACTGAGGGGGACTGGGCGGCTCTGGGCTTCAAGCCGAAGGACGCGCATCCCACGCCCACCCCGCCGCCAGACGGAGTGCCTGCAGTAAGCCTCAGTTATCCCGGCGGTCCCCACGCCATCACCATCCATCTGGAACCCATGGCTGGAACCCAGGAACTTGCGCTCGAAAGCGACTACGGTTACGCGATCTACGTGGGCGTCATGCCGCCCGGCGGAGCCACGCTGGAGCAAGCCGCGTCAGATAAACATTACCTGATGAAGCCGCCTTTGGACGGAAAGGGCTTGATGCACTACCGCTTTACGCGGCGGCGGCGGGAGAAACTGGTTTTCGAAGCGGCGGAGTCCAGTATGCTGGTTTACGTGTGCTGCCGTTACGAGAACCAAAAGGGCGAAACAGGCCAGTGGGGTCCGGTAGCTTCAGCAGTGATTCCGTGATGGAAGCGGGCGCGCGCTCAAAGACAGGCGCGCATGAACTTGGTTACAGCCGCGTTGCGGTTGTTATAGCGGAAACAGCCCTCACGGGCGCAGGGTTCCTTGGCGGGTCTCCTATGCGTACCGGAGGGCAGGTTCCACAAAACTTTTTTACATGGAGAGAAAATAGTATGCGTAGCAAAGCAGCTTTTTTCAAGCGGATGAGGCTTACGAGCCTCGTATTAGTCATGGCGTTGATAGGTATTCTTTTCAGCGGCTGCCCAGTGGATCCCACCACTTACATAGTTACTTTCAGCGCTGGAGAAGGAAGCGGTGCCGCGCCGGCGAAGCAGGAGGTTAAAGACGGGGCGAGCGTTACCCTGCCCGGACAGGGAACCATGACCGCGCCTTCTGGAAAGACTTTTGCCGGGTGGAAAACCAGTGGCGGTTCAACATATCAGGCTGAGGTAAGCGTTGCGATCAACGCGGACACAGAGTTTACCGCGCAGTGGAGTGGAGGCGCCTCGTATACAGTTACTTTCAGCGCTGGAGAAGGAAGCGGTACTGCGCCAGCGAAGCAGACGATTACAGCTGGGGCGAGCGTTACCCTGCCCCAACAGGGAGCCATGACCGCGCCGACCGGGAAAACTTTTGCCGGGTGGAAGAGCGGCAGCGGTTCAACAACCTATGAGGCTGGGGCAAGCGCTGCAATCACTGCGGACACTGTGTTTACCGCGCAGTGGACAGCCGGTGGAGGCGCCTCGTATACAGTTACTTTCAGCGCTGGAGAAGGAAGCGGTACTGCGCCAGCGAAGCAGACGGTTACAGCCGGGGCGAGCGTTACCCTGCCCCAACAGGGAGACATGACCGCGCCAACTGGGAAGACTTTTGCTGGGTGGAAGAGCGGCAGCGATTCAACCTATGAGGCTGGGGCAAGCGCCGCGATCAACGCGGACACTGTGTTTACCGCGCAGTGGATAGCCGAGAGTGGAGACGCCGCGTACAACAACTTTTACAACTATCCTGACGGCAGGGTAGATAACAACGGCACGCTGACCCTAACCAACACTGTTGCAAGCCAGACCCTGCTGTTCATTGATACGGTGGATAAGGACAACTACATAGGTACGGTCGGTTCGCTTAGTTCTATTAAGGTGAAACTGCCTGCTGAAAAGTTCTACACGATCGTCGCTGTAGACAAAACCACGTATGAGGAGCAGGGCTTGAAGGCGTCGCAATCCAACGTACTCACCCATTATTCCAATACCATGGCGTACTCTGTGTCGGTTACTCCTTTAGTTACGTACGGCGGCGGCACCTGGATATTTAACAACAACACCGCCTACTGGGTGCAGATTAGAAAAACAGATATGAGCGGAAACTATGCGGTCATAGCGCCGAACGCGCAGCGGGTGTCCATACCGATTGCCTTGAGCACCCCTTACGATTACTACGTCTACTTTTACAAGGAATTGAAGCTGAACGGCAAGGTAATCGCAGTGGTGGAAAGTTCGGATAGGTCACAATCGAATACCGCGCAGGTTGCGAACGCGGCGGAGCCGTATACAACCACGATAAAGGCCAACGATGTTCCTTCAAATATAAAACCCGCAGTGATGGTGAAGAACAACAGCAATAAATCAGTGAGGGTGTATTACGCCACCCAGCAGAAGACCAATGGGTCTATAGGCGCGGATTTTGTGATTGTCGGTGGAGCGAGCGAACTGCTGACTGGTTTTGAGCCTAATGATGACACAACGAGTATTAACTTTGCGGCTGTCGCATGGGATTCAAACAAAGCGGTTCCGGTGTCAATGAGTATGCAGAATGACAAGGTGTATGAAATCATCATTCCGCAAAATGAAAACGCGTCGGAGATAACTGTTACTGAGGTTGACGCAAGCAAGTACTACAACTAGGGGACGGACGCTAAGGCGGATACTGGCGCGGCGCTGGTATCCGATCACCCAAGGCGGCGGTAGCGCCGCCTTTTTAACGATTACCGGTAAGGGCGCGCCGAGCGCATGACGCGCGCGCGCCCTCCGGGAATAGACGGCGGGCTGCTGACAGGCGCATCCGTGCGCGCAATTCGCGGCGCGGATGCGCCTGTCTATCATGCGGCAAAAACAAGAGAGGATGATATGAAAGAGCGATTGATATTGGTGGGACGGCTGATCGCGGCGATACTGGCGGTGTTTCTGCTTGCCGCATGCCCGCCGGAGCCGGATCCAGAGTATACCGTGAGTTTCTACGCTGGAACAGGAAGCGGTAAACCACCGGCAAGCCAGACGGTTAAAAAAGGGAAGAGCATTACCCTGTCCAAACAGGGGGACATGACAGCGCCCTCTGGAAAGACTTTTGCGGGGTGGAAAATCGGTGGCGGTTCAACAATCTATAAGCCAGAGGACAGTGTTAAGATCACTGCGGACACGATGTTTACCGCGCAATGGGGATACATCGCGAGTTTCGGGGTTGGAGAAGGAAGCGGTTCCGCACCGGCGAGTCAGACGGTTACAGGGGCGAGCGTTACTCTGCCCGGAAAGGGGGACATGAGAGCGCCCTTTGGAAAGACTTTTGCGGGGTGGAAAATCGGCGGCGGTTCAACAATCTATGAGCCAGAGGACAGCGTTACGATCACTGCGGACACGGTGTTTACTGCGCAATGGTACACCCCCGGCACGTACATCGCTAGTTTCCACGTTGGAGAAGGAAGCGGTTCCGCGCCGGAGAGTCAGACGGTTGCCTATACCTATTCAGGCTACTATGATAGGTATGTTGCGAGCGTTACCCTGCCCGGAAAGGGGGACATGACAGCGCCCTCTGGAAAGGCTTTTGCTGGGTGGAAAATCGACGGCGGTTCAACAATCTATAAGGCCGGGGAAATCGTTAAGATCACTGCGAACACGGTGTTTATCGCGCAATGGTACACCCCCACGTACTACACTGTGAGTTTCGGGGTTGGAAAAGGAGGCGGTTCCGCGCCGGAGAGTAAGACGGTTATAGATGGGTCGAGCGTTACCCTGCCCGGAAAGGGGGACATGACAGCGCCCTCTGGAGAGGCTTTTGCTGGGTGGAAAAGCAGCAGCGATTCAACAATCTATGAGGCCGGGGCAAGCGTTACGATCGCTGGGAACACGGTGTTTACCGCGCAATGGAGCGATACAATCACTGAAACGGGGAAGACCTACGTGCTTTTTAGGAATACGGAAGAGTTCGCCGTGAGTATCTACAAGGAATCTACCCGCCTTACAGAAATTGCTCTTGTACCAGCGGAAGGAACAAAGCGGATTGAATCCGATGCAGCGCCTAACGGGGCTACGTTTTATCCGCAGTTTCACTTCACGGTTGACGGGCTGCAGGTCTTTACTCAGGACGAGCCCGGGATTGTGGCGCGTATAGACGCGAACACAGTAAACGAAGTAACGGTTCCTCGCCTTGGCGCGGTTACGGTGGACATGGCGTGCATCAGGATAGAGAATCAGAGCAGCTCTTCCCTCACGCTTAACCGGGACGGATATGAATTGCGTCCGGTAGGAGCGACTTCAAGTATTCTGATGCCGCAGGAGCAGGGGCTGTATGCGGTGCAGGCAGGCGGCGTATCAGGCTACGCTGTGATGCGGAATACGACCGAAGCTATCGCTCTGCAGGCAATCGTAAGCGAGTTTGAGGGCGGCATAGTGTATACCTTCAGCTATAATGGAACGTCGCTTGCCTTTACTAGCGCGAAAGATATGTGGGGGAACTGGACTGATCCTCCTTCTTCTTTTACTGTTTCGACAGCGGCGGATATGCAGGCTGCGCTTGATTGGATAGGCGGCAGTACGGATGCGTCCGCGCAGTTTGTAATAAACATTGCAGAGAGTTTTTCGCTGGGAAGTACAAGCATCGACGCGGCGCTGACGCTTATGAGCAGCGGCGGGGAGAAAACAATCAGCGTTAATGGCGCGGGTTCGCTCTTTACGGTAGAAAGCGGCGGGGCGCTGACCCTGGGAAACAACGTTACGCTGCGGGGTATGTCCGGCAACACGGCTTCACTGGTTCAGGTGAACAGCGGAGGAAGTCTGGAGATGACAGCAGGCTCGAAGATCAGCGGCAATACCAATACTTCCTCCTCCGGCGGCGGAGTGTATGTATCCGGCGGGACGTTTACGATGAGCGGCGGAGAGATCAGCGGCAATACGGCCTCCAAGTACGGCGGCGGGGTGTATGTAGGCAGCAGCGGGACGTTTACGATGATTGGCGGGACCATCAGCGGTAACACTGCCTCCTCCTCCTACTCCGGCGGCGGGGTGTGTGTATACAGCGGGACGTTTACGATGAGCGGCGGAGCTATCTCCGGCAATACGGCCTCCAACTACGGCGGCGGGGTGTATGTATACACCGGGACGTTTACGAAGGAGACGGGCGGAGTTATCTATGGGTCGGACGCCGACGCTTCTTTACGGAACACCGCATATAGTAGCACTTATGGTCATGCGGTCTATGTTTATTCTTCAAGTAAGAAACGCAATACGACTGCGGGTGAGGGCGTTACCTTGGACAGCGGCAGCTCTGACGGCTGGGAGTAGGAGCGGCATTTGCTCACACAGGGCGGCGGCAGCGCCGCCCTTTTACGGACTGACAGCGCCGCGCCACAGACACTCTAAGCCTTCCCTTAGAGACACTCTAAGCTATGGCTTAGAGACACTCTAAGCCTTCCCTTAGAGACACTCTAAGCCTTCCCTTAGAGACACTCTAAGCCTTCCCTTAGAGACGCTCTAAGCTATGGCTTAGAGACACTCTAAGCTATGGCTTAGAGCTTTGGGTATGAGGCTTTGCCCTCTATACCAGTTATCTTGTTTGACGCTGACACGCCTACGCACAAGTTGCATTAGCCGCCGCTCTGGTCAATAATAGACTTATGAACATTAACGACCCACAGGTTGAGGAACAGCTCGGCAGCCTTGCCCAAACCAGCGCGTCCTTTCTGCGCAGCCTGCTCACGCTGCCGCTATCGCGGCGCGCTGGGCGCTGGTTCCGCGTTTTAAGCGCGGTACAAGGAATTACTGACCATGAGTAAGAGTCCATCCCTTCATGCGCTTCATTCCCGTTACAACCCTGTTGCTGAGGCGGAACGTTATGTCAATTCCCTTACGCTTAGGGATGAAGCGGCTTGTTTCATCCTCATAGAGCCGGGACTGGGCTACCTTATCCC
>JAIRMT010000089.1 GCA_031258505.1 Treponema sp. | reverse complement strand
TAGCACAGTAAGAATGAGCGCTAGAGCTATTTAACAAATTCCCATACCTGAAAGCTAGAGACCTATAGTTCGCTGTTCGTCGTCGCCTCGCGGTGGTCATACGTGAACTCCCCAAGCGTAGATTTCTATTGCCGCTCTTTAACATATAGTATGTCATACTTCTTTACCAAGTTTGTAGTATAGCACAAGTTGTTGTATAATGCAAACCCCATGTAAAAGATTCTACAATTTTTTCCGCCTTATATTCCTCCCTCGCCTTAAGGCGCGCCTAAAGACAGGGGTTTTGCGGCTCTATCGGCAAACTGCTTGAGCGCGACTCCTCGTTCCGAATGAGCGCGGCAGGGCGCTTGATGGTTTCTCCCAGCTCTTGTCGAGCGCTCATCACGCCAGCGCCCCGCTGATAAGCGGACTTAGTTTTAATCAAGCCGACCCCGCTAATGCTCCAGCGCATCACGGGCGCGTAAGCTGCGGGAGAGAGTGTAAAAGCGCGAAAGGTTTTCGCGGGGGGCTATGCTTGTGCGTATGTCAGAGAGCGTAACCGGGTATGGTTCAAGATAGAACAGGCGCTTGCCCCAGAAGCCAAGCATAATGAACAGCCCGTCTTCACCACCCAGGTCATGGGTGTCCCACATATCGCCGAATACATAGTCGCCCAATGACCAAAAAACCGGCTTGTCCTGTATCCACTCAAAGCCCTGCACAACGTGAGGGTGTGAGCCAATGAGTAAGTCGGCTCCAGCGTCAATGAGGCTGGTATAGATTGCTCTAGTCGCTTCGTCTGGCTCATCTGTCCATTCTTCCCCGCCGTGAAACAGCACGATGTCAAGAACTGAATCGTCTGTTGAAAACTGTGCCTTGAGCTTTGCTGCTCCGTCCTTCCCCGCGTGAAGCAGTCCAGCTTTGTCCTCAGCAGCGGCAACACTCAATCCATCCCAGCCGTTTTTTTCCGGTGGAAACGACGCAATGCCAAAGACTCGCGCCGCGTCCTCAAACACAAACGGCGCTGCAGCCTCCGCCTCATTCAGCCCCACGCCTAGAACTCCGATTTCAGCCTCTTTAAGATACCTGAGTGAATCAAGCAGCCCCTCATTCCCGTAATCAAAGGCGTGGTTATTGGCGAGAAGCACTGCGTCTATGCCAGAGGCGCGTAACGCTGGCATTGATAGCGGCGTACAGCGGAAGTTATACGTCTTTGGTACCGCTGTTCCCCGATCCGTTACCGCGCACTCAAGGTTGATGAGCGCGAGGTCAGCAGCGGCGAGGAATTCAGCGGTTCCGCCAAAGATGCTCTGCGGTCCCTCAGCCATAAGCAGTTTATCCGCGCCGCGATCCAGCAGTACATCGCCGCCAGACGCGACCCAGAATAGTGTTGGACGCTCTGTTCCCAGCGCTTTCGGCGCATTGTCATCCTGGGACATTGTGTTCAACACTGCTTGCAGCGCTGCGTTAAGCTCGCTGATAAGCTCCGGCGGCGCTTCACCCTGGTCATTCCGTATGGTAACGCCAGTCTTCCTGACAAGCGGATAATCCTCATCCGCGACGCTGAGGTCATCCACCCGCAGAGCGACAAAGGGAGGCAGCAATTCTGTGATAGGAACGATGTCTTCCTGACTGGCCAGACAGCGGATGTAGCTCGTATTGGTACGGCCAGTCAGCGGGTCTTCACGCGGCGCAAACCATGTACGCGAAAGAACGATGCTCTCCTCAATCCGCTCATATTCCCATGCTGAAAAGAAACTAATGTGAATATCAGCCGTCTTGGGCGCGGTGTTAGACACTGCTGCTCCAGCCGTTTCGTGAGACGCGGTGTCTGGGGCCGTGTCTTCAAACAGCCGGATGCCCAGCGCCTCAAGCCGTTCCGTGTCATTCAGGAAATCGCGCACAAAGGTTTCCTCAGTCTCATAGCGGTTCGGGTAATCAACAGCCAGATACCAGAAGGTGTCAGCCGTATTTGCATTTCTGGTACAAGCGGCCATCAGCATCGTGATGCCGAGTAGTAACAAGTATAGTTTTTTCATAAATAAACTGATTATAGACTAATCGCGCGCGTTAGTGCGATGCTCAGAGCAGGCCGTCTTTTCGTGGAAGCGTCAAGCCGCGCATAGTCTTACTGAAAGCGCCGTAAAGCCTTTGTCTTTAGGTCTAAACTTGACCCATAGAATCATGCGAGATAGTTCTGCCGCGCGCCCTGGCTAGGCGTGTCCACACACTCTAGTTAGGCGTGTCCGCAGAGCAAGTATGTTCCGGTACGCCATAGTGATGTGTGTTTGATGATGCCTTTTTATACCTTGCCCCTTGTATTGTTTTACTCCGTTGAATTTGTGTTGTAACTTCATTCTATTGGAAAAGTTGTGGGTCAAGTTTAACTTTAGGCGTGGGGAGTTGGCGCTTGATTAAAACCTTCCTCTGGCATAGAATATACATTATGTCAGAACAACGAAAATATGCCCGATATAAGACAATAGCACAGGTCAGAGTCCCTGCGCTTTTTGAGGGCAAGTCCTTGCTCAAGGATATAAGCGTTACTGGTTGTTGTATTGAATGTACAATGCAGGTTGAGGTACACCCCGATACCAAGTACGCTATCGTAATTGAACCCGAAGCTATTTCCCAAATTGGGCCATTTGAGCTAATGGCTGAATACCGCTGGAACCGTTCCAGTTCAGACGCTTATATCATTGGGTTTTTCATCGTGGAATCTCCCAAGGGCAAGCAGTTTCAGCGGTATGTTGATTACCTCGCCTATCACTCCAGCTAAGATAGAGCCGCTTCTTGGGCGCGTGTACGAGGCGGCGTCCAGTAGACATTTTGTTTCTAGTGTTTCCGCTGACAACTACGCGGAAACGTGTCTGTTGGCGGAGTTGGGGCTTGCTGAGTCTGGCAACGCATGGGGACCGCTTTTCTATAGTGAGACGCGGGAACCGATTTTCTGGGCGAGGAACATCTGGCTCAGTCCCTTTCGGCTTGAGTTTGATTCAATAGGGGCTGCTGCAGCCGCGTTGCGCGGCATACAGCGCAACTGGTATCCCACCTTGTTTACTCACTGGCGCAGAGCCGCACTCATCCAAAGCCGTCTGCCGCCGATGTCGCTCAGGCCGCGTCCGTTCCCGTGGCTGCTTCCCGATACACCTGTTGGCGCGTGGACATTGCTGGATGAGCATACCCTGCTTGCCTCGGCGAGCTGTTCCAGTCCCTTTCCCGGCGGCGTCATTGAATTCGAGGAAGACAAGAATGGCCCGCCAAGCCGCGCCTATCTCAAGCTCTGGGAGGCGCTTGTTCGCTGTCGCGTATGGCCTCATGCGGGAGAGCGCTGCCTTGACGCAGGCGCGAGTCCGGGCGGCTGGACATGGGCGCTTGCCCGCTTGGGGGCGGATGTACTCGCGGTGGATCGGGCGCCGCTTGCCGAGCAGGTGGCGCGTATGCCCGGCGTGTGTTTCATGCAGCACAACGCTTTCAGTTTACAGCCGGAAGACATTGGCCCTATTGACTGGCTCTTCTGCGACGTGATCTGCTATCCCGACCGCTTGTACGAATGGCTGGAAAAGTGGTTCGCCGCTGGTCTCTGCGAGAGCTTTGTTTGCACGATAAAAACCCAGGGCGCGAACACAAGGCAGAACTTAAGCGATACGCTCCGCCGTTTCACTAGCCTCGGCGGGCAAGTGATACACCTCTATCATAACAAGCATGAGCTAACCTGGTTAAAAGTGAAACAGCGCCCTGATGAATGAACTTTTATCGCTTGAAAACGTAAGTGTCTCGTATCCTGCGCGTAGAAGCGCGTATGGCGGCGTGTTTTCCCGAAGCAGGGGCGAGTTGCGGGCTGTTGACAGCGTGTCCTTTGCCATTGCTCCGGGAGAAACTCTGGGGCTGGTGGGGGAATCAGGTTGCGGCAAGTCGTCGCTGGCGCGGGCAATCGTTGGGCTGGAAGCAACGGCAGGCGGGCGGATTATGTTTGAAGGTGAGAATTGCTCGTTGCAACGCGGCGCGTCAAAACGTGGGGGGCAGCGCTCTGCAGCATATAAACGGATGCAGTTGGTATTTCAAGACCCGGCTTCGTCGCTGAACCCGCGTCTGAGTGTGGAAACCATGTTGAAAGAAGTGTTATGGGTACACCGCATTGTGGCGCGTAACGAAATCAGCGATGAGATTGACCGCTTGCTGGCGCTGGTTGGACTTGCGCCGGATACGCGCCGGCGTTTTCCCCGGGCGTTTTCCAGCGGTCAGCGGCAGCGCCTCAGTATAGCGCGAGCGCTTGCCATACGTCCGTCCCTGCTCATCTGCGATGAGGCTACTTCGTCGCTGGATGCCTCGACGCAGGCGCAGATACTCAGCCTTTTATGCGAGCTACGCGACACGCTTGGCTTGAGCTATCTGTTTATATCACACGGGCTTGGCGCGGTAAGGCATATAAGCGACCGCGTTGCAGTGATGTATCTGGGCCAGCTTGTGGAGCTTGCGCCGAGCGCCGCGCTGTTCGCCGCGCCGCGTCATCCCTACACGCAGGCTCTCATTGCCGCGAATCCCGCATCTGACCCGCGGCAGCGGCGTGTGCGGAGGCTTCTTGACGGGGTTGCGCCCAGTCCCCTTGACGCGCCCGCTGCTTGTCGCTTTCATCCCCGTTGTCCCTTTGCGCAGGAACTCTGCCGCGCTGTCGCGCCCCTGTTCCGCGATGAGGCTGGCCATACGACCGCCTGTCATTTCAGCACAAGGGACAACAGAGCAAGGTGGTAGAATCTGTGCGGATGGGGAATATATCAATCCATGGTATGATACAAATTTTTATACGGCAAATAAATAAATTATTGACATTCAGACTGGAGAAACCCTGTGAAAAACTTTCTTATACGCAGAACCTTAGTTATGTTACCCCTGCTTTTCGGAGTTTCCATCGTGAACTTCGCGCTGATTCGGCTTGCGCCCGGCAGCCCACTCGACCTGATGGTGAATCCCACCATGACGCCGGCGGCGCGCGCTGCCATAGAACGCAACATGGGGCTGGACGCGCCGCTGTTCCGGCAGTACACAACGTGGCTACTAAACGCGCTCAAGGGTAACTGGGGCTATTCATACGTTTCTTACCAGCCTGTAAGCGAGCTGATCATGGAACGTATTCCAGCTACGGTGCTACTTATGGGAAGCGCACTCGCTCTCGGCCTCCTCGCGGCTGTTCCGCTGGGGATTTTGAGCGCGGTTAAGCGGGACGCACTCATTGACCGCGTTGTCGCCTTGAGCGGCTTTGTGGGCGTTTCAGCCCCGAACTTTTTTCTGGGACTGGGGCTTGTGTATGTGTTCAGCGTGAAACTCAAGCTGTTCCCCTCAAGCGGTATGTTCACGCTGGGCGCTGAACGCGCTCCCCTTGATACGCTCCGCCACCTCGCGCTTCCCTGCGTAACGCTGGCGATACACACTGTTGGACGCTTTACCCGCTACGTCCGCTCGGCCATGCTGGACGTGTTACAGGAAGAGTACCTGCGAACAGCCGCAGCCAAAGGCGCATCGTTGTTCAGACGACTCAGCGTTCATGCCTTTCGTAACGCTCTGATCCCGCTTATCACTCTCGTAGGCATTGAACTTCCCGGACTCTTTGGCGGTGCGATTGTTACTGAGCAAATCTTTTCATGGCCCGGCATTGGTCGGCTCACGATTAACTCCATTCTCAGTCGGGACTATCCAGTGCTGATGGGCATTACCCTCATGGCTGCGCTGCTTACGCTTCTGGCCAGCCTCCTCTCGGACATACTCTACGCCATCGCTGATCCACGAATCACTTACCGGTAAGTTTTCTTAATCTCATGAGCTTGTGTGGCGCTTGACAGTGGTTTTCGCACATGAGAATCTTCTTCTATGAAAATTGAAGATTTGCGGGAAACTGCCGCGCTTGCCCATCTTAACCTTGATGACAAGGCGCTTGATGCCGCGTTCCCAGCTTTTGAACAGATGCTCGGCTTTTTTGCCGCCATGCAGTCGGCTGACGAGGATACAGCAGCCTTTGCCGCGCCTATCACCCAGATTTCCGGTTCAGCCCGAACCGTTCCCGCTACCTACTTCCGACCAGACACGCATGGAGTCAATCAGGCTTTGGGCAGTGAAACCATGCTTAACAGCGCGGGTGAACGGGATGGACAGTTTGTCGTTGTTCCCAACGTGCTGTAACTGGAGTAAATATGACATCACCTGAAGAATTTTTATCATACTGCAAAGAGTGGGAAGCGAAGATTGGCGCTTTTATTGAACTGAAAGACGATGCTGTAATCGCGGCTGAACTTAAACAGGCGGATACAGGCGCGTTGCGCCGGCTTCCCTTTGCTGTCAAAGACAACATCGCTGTGAAGGACCTTGTCCTAAGCTGCGGCTCGAAACTGCTCGCAGCGTTCCGCTCGCCCTATACAGCCACAGCAGTGCGGAAACTGGAAGACCAGGGCGCATGGATAATCGGCAAAACCAACCTTGATGAGTTTGGCATGGGTTCCTCAACCGACAATTCCGCCATACAGCGCACGAACAACCCCTGGGACCAGAGCCGTGTATCCGGCGGTTCCTCTGGTGGTTCAGCAGCCGCAGTCGCGGCGGGGCTTGTTCCCTTCGCTCTCGGTTCAGACACGGGCGGTTCCATACGTCAGCCAGCCGCGTTCTGTGGAATTGTGGGGCTGAAACCCACCTACGGCGCCGTGTCCCGCTTTGGCCTTGTAGCCTATGCCTCAAGCCTTGAGGGAATCGGTGTGCTTGCCGATACAACCGAGCGTTGCCGGCAGGTGTTTAACACGATTCGGGGCAAAGACCCGATGGATGAAACCTCTCTCGCTGCGCCGCCTGCTGCGCCGCCGCTCTATGGCAAAGCCGATCCAGCAGTGATTGGCGTGCTTTCGGCGGAATCCATCGCCAAAGCCATTGCCGCCGCTGCCCACGACGAGGGCGATGCTAACCTTGAGGTTGCCGCACAAGCCGCCTTACTTGAAGACGAGGTTCGCTGCGGCTTTGAGACCGCGAAGAAAAACCTTGCCGCGCTGGGATATACGCTTGTTGATGTGGAAATCCCCAGCCTTAAGTACGGCGTTCCAGCCTATTATACGATAGCGACTGCTGAAGCAAGCGCAAATCTTGCGCGTTTTGACAGTATCCGCTATGGCAAGCGCCCGGACTGGGCTGAAAACCCCGACGACCTTATCGACAAGGCGCGTTCAGACGGACTGGGGGACGAAGTAAAGCTCCGTATCCTTTTGGGAACCTTTGTGTTACGCGCTGGTTTTCAGGATCGTTACTATCTCCGCGCCCAGCGCATCCGCGCCGGCATACGCCGTAACTTTGAGGCGCTTCTGGGCGACGCCGACTACAACAACACAGCCCCGCAATGCGACGCGATTCTGTTACCCGTATTCCCCACCCGCGCCTTTGATCGCGGCCCAAGCGCGCTGTCGCCCTTTGCTCAAAAAGCCGCGGACCTCTACACCTGTTGCGCAAACCTCGCCGGCCTCCCTGCTCTGGCCTTCCCCGTGAGCGTCGAAGGCGGTCTTCCAGTGGGAATGCAGGTACTCGGACGCGCTTTTGCCGAAGGAACGCTTTTCAACATCGTGAATGCTTACGAAAAGGCGCATCCCTTTCCACACCCCAGCGGCTACCGTTCCTTCTGGCCCGCATAAATTTATAACAAAGGAGTCTTAAAGAATGTATCAATCGTTTATTGGGCTTGAAGTTCATATTCACCTCTTAACCAAAACCAAAGTGTTCTGCGGCTGCCGCTCGGCGTTTGGCGACGAGCCGAATACCAACGTATGTCCAGTCTGTATGGGCTATCCGGGTGTGCTTCCCGCCCTCAACATTGAGGCCATGCGTATGGGCTGTACAGTGGCACGGGCGCTCAACTGCCATATCCCTGAAAAGACATGGTTCGACCGCAAGCAATATTTCTATCCCGATATGCCCAAGAACTATCAGATTTCCCAGTTCGCCGCTCCTCTGGGGCAGGAAGGTTACATCGACCTTGACAGCGAGAACATGGGTAAAAAGATACAGAAGCGTGTGCGGATCAAGGAGTGCCATCTTGAGGAAGATGCAGGCAAAATGATACATACCGGCACAGTTTCGCTCCTTGATTATAACCGCGCTGGCGTTTCGCTCCTTGAAATCGTAAGCGAGCCTGATATGGAGACGGGCGAAGAGGCTGAGGTGTTTATCCAGCAACTGCGCCGCATGGTTCGCTACCTCGGCGTCTGCGACGGTAACATGGAAGAAGGCTCTTTACGCGCTGACGCCAATGTTTCGATTAACCTTCCCGGCAAAGGGCTAGGACGTAAGGTTGAGATAAAGAACCTAAACTCCTCCCGCTTTGTGCGTCTTGGCCTCAACTACGAGATTGCGCGCCAGAGCGAACTCCTTGATGCGGGCAGGCAGGTAACGCAGGAAACGCGCTTATGGAATCAGAACCGCGATCAAACTGAACCAATGCGTACTAAGGAAAACGCCCAGGACTACCGCTACTTCCCAGAGCCTGACCTCCCCGTGTTTTCCCCAGACCCTGCTTTTCTCGAATCAGTAGAAGCTACTCTGGTGGAACTGCCTGTTCCGCGCCGGCAGCGGCTCCAGACTGAGTACGCTCTTTCCTATAATCAGGCTGATGTTCTCTGTGAAGAACGCGCCTTTGCCGACTATTTTGAAGCTGCTGTTAAAGCCGCGCCGCTACCCCAACAGGATGCCGCCACTCGCGTAGCAAACTGGCTGCTCACTGACATCAAACACATACTCCAGCGTGAAAACATCCCGCTCTCCAACATAGCCGCCTTTAAGCTCACTCCGGCGCGGCTTGCCTCGCTCGTACTTATGACTGCTACAGGCCGTGTCTCGACAAAGAACGCAAAGCAGGCTATGGAAATTGCCATTGCCGAAGACCGCGACCCGGACATCATCATCAAAGAAAAAGACCTTGAGCAACTCACCGATCCTGAAAAAATCGCCGAGGTGCTTTGCTCCGTTCATACAGAAGAAGCAGCGACCTTTGCCGAAGTCCTCGCTGCAAACAAGGCTGGCAACGCCAAGCGCCGCCGCAGTCTCACCGCGTATCTGGTGGGCAAGGCGCTGGCAAAGACCGGAGGCCGCGCCGACCCGCGCATTGTGGGAGAACAGATGGAAGCGTTGATTGGAGGCGCATCATGCGTGTTTTAGCAAAAGACATTTTACAAGCCGCTAAACAAGGCGACCCTGAAATCACCATGCAGGGCTGGGTACACCGCATCCGCGAGCTTGGCGGAATCAGCTTTGTGATACTCCGCGACCGCTCAGGTATGGTTCAGCTTGTGTTTGAGGAAAAGCCAGACCTTACGCTTGAATCAGTCATCAAGGTTCAGGGGATAGCAGCCCTAAACGAAAAAGCCCCGGGCGGAGCTGAAGTTAGGGTGAAAACGCTCGTCTACCTGTCAAAAGCCGCGCCAGACCTGCCCTATCAGGTAAACGGCGATCCAACAAAGGTCGGGCTTGAGACCATACTCGATCACCGGGGGCTTTCCGTGCGCCACCCCAAAGTGCAGGCCATTTTCAGGATACAGGCCACGATTATCGAGGCGTTTAGCGCATATCTGCGCTCACAGGATTTTATTGAGATAAAAACAAGTAAGCTCGTTGGAAGCAGTACCGAAGGCGGCGCCGAGCTTTTCGCGGTTGATTACTTTGACCGCAAGGTCTACCTTGCCCAGTCGCCGCAGTTTTATAAGGAGACAATGGTTGCAAGCGGCATGGAGCGGGTATTTGAGATAGCTCCCGCGTACCGCGCCGAAAAGCACGACACGCCCCGACACCTCAACGAGTATGTGTCGCTGGACGTAGAGATGGGCTTTATCGAGTCGGAACTAGACCTCATCGAACTGGAACGCGGAGCACTCGCCCATATTTTCGAGGAAGTGGCGCGAAAAAACAGCGCGGAACTCGCCCTGCATGGTGCAAGCGTTCCCAACCCGGACATGGTTGCAAAGGCTCCCATTGTACCGTATGAGGAGGCTGTGAAAATCGCATCGGCGGAAGCTGTCAAGGGCAAAGGACAAACCGCGCGCATCTTCGACATCAACCCAGAAGCCGAGCGCTTTATCTGCAACTGGGCAATGCGTGAACACAGCAGCGATCTCGTGTTTGTCAACGAATTCCCCCGTCGCTACCGGCCCTTTTACACTTACCCCAAGGACACCGGCGACGGCAAAGCCGCCTCCACCATGAGCTTTGACGCCCTGTTCCGCGGCCTTGAAATCACCACAGGCGGCAGACGCCAGCACGACTACAACGCCTTTCTTGAAACCCTCCCGCGCTTTGGCCTCAAGCCAGAAAGTTTCAGCGGCTACCTCAAACTCCTGAAGTACGGCTGCCCGCCGCATGGCGGTTTTGCCATTGGCTGCGAGCGCCTTACCCAAAAAATCCTCAGCCTCGCCAACGTAAAAGAAGCCAGCCTCTTCCCCCGGGACCGGAAACGGGTAGAACCCTAACAGCAACAGTATCTGAACGGGAGGTACTTCGCCTAACGTTCCGGCTGTTTACGACGGTTTGGCGATCCGAATAAGGAAATGCGTAGCATTTTCAGGGTCGCCAAACTGTGCCGAAGCAACGGCGTGGGATTCCGACACTATACTTGTAAGGAGATAAGATGATACGTAGTCGTATTTCGTACAGAAGCGGGGGTTTGGATGATGCGCATCGTGTTACATCCGTCAGGCAGAACTTCCCGACATGTCGGCAAAACTTCCCGACATGTCGGCAAAACTTCCCGACATGTCGGCAAAACTTCCCGACATGTCGGCGAAACTTCCCGACATGTCGGCGAAACTTCCCGACATGTCGGCAGAAGTTCCCGACATGTCGGCAAAAGTTCCCGACATGTCGGCAAAAGCTCCCGACATGTCGGCAAAAGTTCCCGACAGGACGGCAATGCGCTTACTTTACAAAAACAGAAAGAAGAGGTATCATTGGTGCCAGCGTGAGTATCAATATTTCCCGCTGACGTATTCGATAAACTGCCGCTAAAAGCGGCTAAAAGAGAGGTTAATTATGAACAGAGACGTATTTTCCACCGGAGAGTCCGAATTCCT
>JAIRMT010000057.1 GCA_031258505.1 Treponema sp. | reverse complement strand
GTGCGGGCTTGATAGCTCCAAAATAGTTACCAATGTGGAGTATGCCGGTTGGTTTTATACCGGTCAGGGAGATTTTCTTCATGGAACCAGCATAGCATGGCAGGGGCGGGCGTGTCATGGGATTCAGGCGTCCGTTTTCTCAAGGGTTTTGCGAATGCTATCAAGCATACCATTGATGAATCGGTACGAATCATCAGTGCCGTAAGCCTGCGCAATACCCACCGCCTCATTGATAACAATGGTGGGGGCAATGTCAGCCTGATACATGAGGGTATAGGTACTCATTCTGAGCAGGGCAAGGTCAACGCGCTGCACCCGCGAAAATGCCCAGTTTTGCAGATGAGACTGGATCATGGCGTCTATTGCTCTGATGTTTTCGATAGTTCCGGTAACCAGAAGGCGGGAAAATTGCGCGGTGTTCGCGTCAAGCTGGTCCAGGGTATCGTCCAGCCATGAAAAAGCAGCGGCCTTGTTCTTTTCATCAGCATCAATGTTACTACAGGCTTCCCATGCGTACAGCGCCTGAAAAGCCAGAATCCGGCCTTGTCTGCGAGTAGTCATGGGCTACCACGTTATGTTGATGTTGGCTTCCATTATTTGAAATGGCGGCGGATTACCTGCACGTAGTTCCGCCACGAGTTCATTGGAGGCTTGCGTCAGTACCCGCTGCTGTTCTTCCTGAAGCAAGGTGTTACCGATGTACTGGCGCACGGTTACGGAAGAGCCAAGCTGGGCAATGTCGTCTAAGTCAAGCGCCTTCATTTCATAGGTTTCAGTTACCTTGATGATCTGATAACCGCCGTTACCTTCAATGAGTTTGGACACCTCGCCCTGTTTCAGACTAAACGCGGTGTTGATGAAGTCCGCGCCCACAAGCTGCTGTGCTTGACTATTCCGGGGCAGATAGCCGGCATCTCCAGCCTGATAACCTGAATTGGGCGCCTGCGACTTCTGTACAGCCTCGTCAAACCTCGACGGGTTGGAACCAATGTCCGCGACGAGACGCTCGGCGAGTCTGCGGGAAACGGTCCGGTCAGAACCATAGGGAACCTGAATCATGGAGAAACGCACGGTTTCAGGCCGGATAAACTGGGTCTTGTTCAGGTTATAGATATTGCTGATCTCAGCATTAGTCGGTGTCTTTATCGAACTGATGAGCGTCTGCTTCTTGGATACGAGGTATTGCTGGGTAACCATCTGTTTACGCAACTGCTCACGAAACGCCGTAAGCTCAAGGCCGGTTTCAGTCTTGAGCGCCTCGGCAAATTCCGCATCAGTGGGCTGGCGGCCTATCTGCTGGGCCATCTGTGCGCGAAGCTGCTGTACCTGCTGGTTAAGCTGATTATCCGTTATGCTGATTCCATCCCTGGCTGCGGCTTGAAGCGCGAGTCGCTCATTGATCATCATGTCCAGCACCTGCCGTTTGTCGCTGGCGCTGAGTGAGCGGCACGCCGTTAGTACCTCAGCGTCAGTGGGCTGCCGCCCGTACTGCTGATAGAAGCTGCTTTTCACGGTCTGCTCAACCTCAGTGCGGAACTGCTTAACACTGATCGGCTCGCTTCTGGTAAGCCGCACAATGGCTGCTGGCTGTAGATCAAGCTGGGCAAACACCGTTGTTGCCAGAACTACGCTTAAAAAAGCGCCGCATACAATCTTTCTCTTCATTTTCTTTCTCCTTTTTACTCAAGCACGGCGCGGATACGTCGCACACCGGCGGAAGATGACTGCTCCTTCTGTATCTTGAACACGCCGAGCGTTCCGGTGCGTTCCACATGGGGGCCGCCACAGACTTCTTTTGAAAAGTCTCCAATAGTATAAACCTTGACCTGCGATTCATACTTTTCCCCAAACAGGGCGATTGCCCCGGAATCCTTTGCCTCTTCAAGACTCATCACGTTCATCATAACCGGCAGGTCCCGTTTAATCTGCTCGTTGACGATAGCCTCAACCCGCGCCAGTTCCTCACTGCTCATGGGGGCGTCGTGGGAGAAGTCAAAGCGCATTCTCTCGGCAGTGATGTTCGAGCCTTTCTGCGCCACATGATCTCCCAACACCATGCGAAGCGCCTGGTGCATAAGATGAGTGGCTGTGTGATACTTCACGGACATATCCCCCTGATCAGCCAGACCGCCCTTGAAGCGCTGCTCACTTCCGGCGCGGGAGAGTTCCTGATGTTTCTTGAACGCATCGTCGAATTCAGCGCGATTCACGGTCATGCCCTGTTCAGCGGCAAGTTCTTCGGTCAGCTCAATGGGGAAGCCGTAGGTGTCATAGAGCTTGAAAGCCAGCCTTCCCGACATGAGCCGGCGCGGGTCTTTGAGCAGGTTTGGCAAGAGTTTCTCAAACTCGCGCTCGCCCTTGTGAAGGGTCTCAAGAAATTTCGCCTCTTCCTTATCAAACTCTTCTATAATAAAGGCTTTGTTCTGGGCAAGTTCTGGGTATGGGCCGGACAGTTGTTCGATGATAACCCGCGCTATGGGCGAAAGCATGATGCCCTCAATGCCGAGCTTGCGCCCATGACGCACGGCACGGCGAATGAGCCGGCGCAGCACATAGCCAGCTCCCACATTGGATG
This sequence comes from Treponema sp., assembly GCA_031258505.1. GTDB lineage: Bacteria > Spirochaetota > Spirochaetia > Treponematales > Breznakiellaceae > JAIRMT01. The sequence continues at coordinate 4,120 of JAIRMT010000057.1, read as the reverse complement.
GGCTTACCCCTCTAGGATCGCCGAGGATAAAGGTTGCGGCGCGGGTGTGGTCGGCGATGATGCGCGTGGATTTGTCCTTCTCCGCGTCTATGCCGTAGGTATGGGACGACGCCTTTTCAATAGCGGCGATGATTGGCGCGAAAATATCAGTGTCATACACCGACTTTTTACCATTGAGGATCGTGATGGTTCGCTCAATACCCATGCCCGTATCTACACAGGTGCGGGTAAGCGGCTCATACACGCCATCTGCGGTCTTGTTGTACTGCATAAACACATCATTCCAGATTTCGAGCCACTTCCCGCAGGAGCAACCTGGGGAGCAGTCAGGCCCGCAGGGTTCCTTACCCATGTCGATAAACATCTCTGAGTCAGGCCCGCAGGGACCAGTCGCGCCGGCAGGACCCCACCAGTTATCCGACCAAGGCCGGTAACTAATGCGTTCCTCTGGAATGCCAAGGGATTTCCAGACAGCGGCTGATTCCTCGTCGCGGGGCGCAGTGTCGTCCCCCTCAAACACGGTAACGCCAAGCTTTTCAAGGGGGATACCAAGGTACTGGGGAGAGGTGAGGAACTCAAAGCTCATCTTTATGGCCTCTTCCTTAAAATAATCGCCGAGAGACCAGTTCCCCAGCATCTCGAAGAAGGTTAGGTGGCTTGGATCTCCCACCGAATCAATGTCGACGGTGCGGATACACTTCTGGTAATCGGTGAGCCGCTTCCCCGCTGGATGTTCCTGCCCCAGAATGTAAGGCACAAGCGGGTGCATCCCCGCAGTGGTAAACAGCACGGTTGGATCGTTATCCGGCAGCAGGGACTTGCCCTGAATCTGGGCATGATTCCTTGATACAAAAAATTCAATGTATTTAGAGCGAAGTTCGTGAGCGTTCATAGAAAAAATACTAGGTGAGCATGAAGATCGCGTCAAGACGGCGGCGGGCATAAGCAGCAATTCAAAGTATCACCTGTCAGGTTCATCTCCCAGACAAAAAGGATAAAAGCCTCCCCATTTTCATGGAGAAAGCGGCACAAGGCGTACTTCAGCGCCGTATAGAAATTGTCCCGCCGCCCGGCGCGTATACGGACCTTAAGCATAGTTAAGAAACGCTCTAAGCCTTCCCTTAGAGCGTCTCTAAGTCCTGCTTCCACGAACCGACTGATTTCTATGCGTTTATCCTGCTAACGCTGTCATGTCTGATTGCCGGACAGGAACTTTTCAGATACCATCAAAACCCGGAGGCAGAATATGCATAGTGTGTTTGAAGCATTAGGTAAAATCGGAATCGTGCCTGTCATCAAGATTGATGATGCGGCAAAAGCGGTTCCATTGGCAAAAGCGCTCATCGCGGGCGGGATTCCCTGCGCTGAGGTAACGTTCAGGACTCAGGCGGGGGAAGAAGCCATCCGCCGTATAAACAAGGAGGCGCCAGACATATTGCTTGGGGCAGGTACGGTGTTGAACGTGGATCAGGTTGACCGCGCCATTAACGCAGGCGCAAAGTTCATCGTCAGTCCGGGCTTTAACCCAAAGGTAGTGTCTCACTGTATCACGAAGGGAATTCCGGTTACGCCGGGCTGTTCCAACCCGTCCGACATTGAGCAGGCGCTGGAACTGGGGCTTGATGTGGTAAAGTTCTTCCCAGCCGAGCAAGCTGGCGGCCTTGATTACATCAAAGCCATTGCCGCGCCCTATCCCAAGCTCAAGTTCATGCCTACGGGCGGAATCAACGCGGCAAACATCGCAAAATACATCGCCTATGAGAAGATACTGGCTTGCGGCGGATCGTGGATGGTGAGCGCCGACCTCATCAACGCGGGCGACTTTGATCGAATCACGGCGCTGTGCCGTGAGGCCATACTGACCATGCTGGGCCTGTCAGTGGCGCATATCGGCGTCAACACTGCTAACTCTGACGAAGCGGCTAAGGCGGCGAGTATCTTCAATACGCTCTTTGGCTTTACCACCAAAAATGGCATCAGTTCGGTCTTTGCCGCCGATAGCATTGAGCTCATGAAGTCCCCTGGCTTGGGTAAACATGGACACATCGGCATTGGCGCTAACACGCTCTCCCGCGCCATTGCCTATTTTGAGCGGCTAGGCGTTGCCTTTGACCCTTCAAGCGCCAAGAACGACGCCAAGGGGAACTTGGCGGCTATTTACTTTAAGGAAGAGGTCGCGGGTTTCGCGGTTCATCTGGTACAGAAAAAATAAGAGGCTAACGATATGAACAAAATCATCACCTTTGGAGAAATCATGCTCCGTCTCGCGCCGGCGGGCTATTATCGCTTTACGCAAGCCGCAACGTTTCAAGCCACATTTGGCGGCGGCGAGGCGAATGTCGCGGTGGCGCTCGCCAACTTTGGTATGGACGCGGCTTTTGTTACCAAGCTCCCGAAGCACGAGATTGGCCAGGCTGCGGTGAATAACTTGCGGCAGTTCGGGGTGGACACGTCGAAGATCGTCCGGGGCGGCGGGCGCATAGGCGTTTATTACCTTGAGAAAGGCGCGTCCCAGCGGCCTTCAAAGGTAATCTACGACCGCGCCGGTTCCGCTATTGCCACAGCCGCTGCCGTTGACTTTGACTGGAACGCAATCTTTGACGGCGCATCATGGTTCCACTTCACCGGCATAACCCCGGCTCTGGGTGAAAACGTGAGCGCTATCTGTTTAGACGCGCTCAAAGCCGCTAAAGCTAAGGGCCTGACCGTTTCCTGCGACCTCAATTACCGCAAGAATCTCTGGTCGCGGGAAAAGGCTGGTGAAGTCATGGGCGGTTTGCTTAAGTACGCTGACCTCTGCATCGCCAATGAGGAAGACGCCGCCGATGTGTTTGGCATACACGCGAAGAATTCCGATGTAAGTTCCGGCAAGATTAACCATGACGGCTACAAAGAAGTCGCCGCAGCTCTTGTGGAGCGCTTTGGCTTCAAGCAGGTCGCCATTACTCTGCGTGAATCCATTTCGGCCAACGATAACAACTGGGCTGCCATGCTCTTTGACGGCAAAGACTTCTTCTTTTCAAGGAAATACGCTGTCCGCATCGTAGACCGCGTAGGCGGCGGGGACAGTTTTGGCGCAGGGCTTATCTACGGCGCGCTCAATGGCCTATCCTCTGCGGACACCCTTGAGTTCGCGGTTGCGGCAAGCTGTCTGAAACATTCAGTTGAAGGTGATTTTAACTTAGTATCTGTCGAAGAAGTAAAAAAACTCGCTGGCGGCGACGCCTCTGGTCGGGTACAGCGCTGATTACGCGGGGATGCTATTGCATGGAGCGTCATGCGCCTTTGCTTCGCATTGCTCCATGCAATACTTTATATCAATTTCCTCGTTCCTGGAGTTCCAGCTTTTTCTGCTCTATGCGTTCTTTTGCGGCGCTAATCTCCTTGAGGGTTTCCTTGATTTTCGGGCTGTCAATGGTAATGCTATTCACCTTTTCCTCAACAAGGCTGAGGTAGGTTTCCACGCCGAGACGGTCTGTCAGCTTCTTGACCTGTCCCTCAAGCTGTTTGATGTCGAGCATCAAAACCCCGCGTTCTCCCAGGTCCTGCGCCTTTGCGCCAGCCTTATTCATAAAGTCCTTGCTCTTTTCGCCCAGGTCTGAGGCTGCTTCTCCAGCCTTGGACGCCATTTCTTTTAATACATCAGCAAAAGCCATAATAACCTCCTATGGGTTATATGCCATACCAGCGTTACATAACCCACTTGATTGATCTGTATGATTAAGCATACCTCAAATGTGTTATTCTGACAAGTTTACCCACAAAGGATAAGGAACGAGGTGTCAGTTCCTCTAGTATCAGGGTGTTAGTTCCTTGTAGGAACGAGGTGTTAGTTCCTTGTAGGAACGAGGTGTTAGTTCCTTATGGGAACGAGGTGTCAGTTCCTCTAGTATCAGGGTGCTAGTTCCTTTAGGAACGAGGTGCTAGTTCCTTTAGTATCAGGGTGTCAGTTCCTATAAGGAACGAGGTGTTAGTTCCTTATGGGAACGAGGTGTCAGTTCCTCTAGTATCAGGGTGCTAGTTCCTTTAGGAACGAGGTGCTAGTTCCTTTAGGAACGAGGTGCTAGTTCCTTATGGGAACGAAGTGTTAGTTCCTTGTAGGAACGAGGTGTTAGTTCCT
>JAIRMT010000162.1 GCA_031258505.1 Treponema sp. | reverse complement strand
CTGTAGGTTATGCGCAGATACTACTAATATATGCGCAGATATTGACGTGATATGCGTCAATACTACTGATATATGCGTCAATACTACTGATATATGCGCAGATATTGACGTGATATGCGCAGATATTGACGTGATATGCGCAGATATTGACATAATATGCGCAGATACTATTGATATATGCGCAGATATTGACGTAAAACCGCGAGACCTTCACGAAAACGCCAGGATCGAGCCTATGTATCACATCACCTCGGAAATTGACCGTAACGAGATGGACCTACAGTTGGCAGAGAGCAAGGATATGTTCTTGACCTACATCAACAAAGCTAAACAAAAGTACCCGTTCCAGCTTTTGAATCACATCCGCCTACTCATCAAGCCGAACAGGGACAGCGCCTTTCCACAATCATGAAATGTCTGAAGGGGAATCTTGCCAGATACTGGAACAAAGTACATGACAAGAAAAGCGGTCATCTCTGGGGAAAACGGTTTTTCTCAAAGATTATCACTGACGTAAGTCAGTTTTTGAATGTATTTAAGGATATAGATAAGAATCCGATGGGAAGATGTACCGACGGGGATACTTTGAATTCCTGACGCCAACGCAGGATAAACGCATAGAAATCAGCCGGTTCGTGGAAGCAGGAGACTCTAAATAGCCTGGTCGTTAAGCAGCTTGAACATGGTCTCGATATGCTCCTCAAATCCCAGCGAAAGCGTATACCGCATCTCTCGGCAACGAGTACCGCATCTCATCCCTTTCACACTCTGTACCATTGACAATAGAGCTCCCTGTTTTATTGTTTGCAGATTTTGTGCCGCTTCCTCATCGTCGTATTCTGGTCGTCTTGAAACGCATCTATAGCTGCATGGGAGAATGACTGGGGAAGTTCTATGCGTTTATCCTGATGCCCAACGTCATTGCTTTCAACGCTATGTTCCAACAATACAATGCGGGGTTTTATTGTTTCTTTAAATTTTCCTCAAACTTTGCAGACCAGTTGTCGCTCTTTTTCTTCACTATCTCGGATTCATCCGCTTCTCCTAGCAGGAGGTGCAGACGACGGAGCGCGTTCAGGAAGTTGATGGCGATCCTGAAATCATCAATCTGATTCGTGGCGACCTCATAGCGGACACGATACCGGTCAGCAGCCTTCATAAGCATTTCTTTGGCAAAACGCATGTGTCTAGTTGTCGATTCATACCACGGGGAATAGATATCCGTGTTTGCCGCGAGTTTTTTAAGGTCAATGAGGTTCTTTATTACCGCAGCGACCTTACCTGTCAATTCAACACAAGACCACTTCCAGCGGGAATTCTCGCCAAGGGCCTGTTCAAACAGCTCGAGTGTGAATCCCAGCTTCTGCGCTATGCGGTAACGCTGTGTTGGATCTACGGCTTCAATGGCGGCGAGTTTGTCCTCATACTCGGAAAAAGGCGCGTCCACCTTATTGGTAGTAACCGCCTCAAGATAACTTATAGCTTTTATTACATACTTCCTGCCCTCGGTGATGAACGAATCATTGGACGCATTGAGCATAGCGAGGGAAAGTTTTTGAAATACAATGTAATACGAGCTGATATTCAGCATAGTCTCAGCTAGTGCGAGACACGAACAGGGATCGCCTGCTTTGTTCTCAAGCAGGCTCTTTTCCTCTTGTAAGAGCGTAACAATTCTCATTTTATATGAAGCGGTTCTTTTTAAGAAAAGTTCACGTTTAGCTTCTGAAATCTTTGCCATTTTTTCACCTGTGATGATATTTTGCGAGTAAGTCATCGGCGTGTGCGAGTGCCGCAGTTCCCGCGTCGCCGGAGAGCATACGCGCTATTTCTGCACGCTGTTCTTTTGAGCGCAGTTCCTTGACACTGGTGATAGTCCGCTCACCCATGGATGTCTTCACGACCTTAACATGATTATCGGCACGGACTGCGATACTGGCCAGATGGGTAACGCAAAAGATCTGCTTCAGAGCGCTGATCCTCGCTAGATATTCCCCCACAGTTATGGCAACTTCCCCGCCGATGCCAGCATCAATCTCGTCAAACACCAGCGTTTCAAGCGTGTCTGCGCCGGCAAGCGCGGTTTTGATGGCAAGCATGACACGGGATAGCTCGCCGCCACTGGCAATGCGGGCAAGCGGTTTCTCAGGCTCGCCCTTATTGGCTGATATAAGAAAGTCCACCTCATCCATGCCCCAGGGCCCAATAGGGCTGGTTTTAACGGTAACCAGAAAACGCGCCGCAGGCATACCTAGTCGCCCCAGAACTTCACCGATTGCTGAACCGAGCCGCGATGCGGCAGCCTTACGTTTCGCGCTTATGCTTGAGGCGCGGGTGGCAATGTCTTTCTCAAGCGCTGCAATTTCTTCTTTTAGCTTCTCCCGGTTTTCTTCAGCGTGGGAAAGCGCATCAATCTCAGCCTCAGCCTCGGTCTGGTATCGCAGGAGCGCGGCTTCACTCCCGTTTCCATACTTTTTCTTGAGCCGGTAGAGCAAGGCAAGCCGTTCCTCCACTTCTTCAAGACGACGGGGGTCATAAGTCAGCCCCTCACGATAGGCGCGGAATTCGCCGGCAATGTCCTCTGCCTCGTAGTAAAGGTCTTCCACACGCTTACGAAGCGTGGCAAGCGATTCATCAATGCTAACAGCGCTTTCAAGCGCCGGACGGGTTCTGCGCGCCAAGCTCAACACCGAAACTTCATCATCAAAGAAGGAACCTGCGGCGTTGTTCACCTGTTCCGCTAGTTTCTCGAAGTCGCCCAGGCGCGCGGCCTCGTTTTCCAGTTCCCGAATTTCCCCGCTTTTAGGCGCGGCGCTGGTGATTTCCTCTATTGCATAACCCAGTATCTCAAGCCGTTCTTGCCGTTCTCGCGCTGAACTTAACTTTGCCTCAAACGTCTTTTTTTTCTCAGCCAGCTCAAGGAAACGCTCATTATACGCGGTGGTTTCAGTTTCAAGCAGGGCAAAACGGTCCAGATACTTGCGATGATTTTCCCGCCTCAGAAGCGATTCATGGGTATGCTGGCCGTGCAGGTCAAAGAGCAGGGCCATGAACTCTGTAAGCTCATTGCGGGTGAGCGGCACATTCTGAATATACATGGAACCGCGCCCGCTGGTTTTGAGGTTCCGTCTAACAACAAGCCGATCTTCGTCCAAAAGAATGTCCCGCTGGGCAAGCCATGCGCGAGCCTCATTGTTTTTCGCGCTCACCGAAATCGCGGCAGACACGCTGGTTTCCTCAGCGCCGCTGCGGATCGAGTCGGCGTCTGCCTTTGCGCCTAACAAAAAGCTCAAGGCGCCTACGATGATGGACTTGCCTGCGCCGGTTTCACCGCTTAATACGGTGAAACCCCGATCAAAGTTAAGAGATAGATTTTCAATAAGGGCGAAGTTTCTGATACTCAGTTCTTCAAGCATGACCGCCTCCATCATCGGTTTTGCTGGCGCCGCCAGCGCTAGCAGACCACGAGAGCTTGGCGCGAAGCGCCTCGTAAAACACGCTCCGGTCTGACGCGATAAAGGTAGCCCGATAGCGCGCTTGTTTCACATATATGCGGTCATTGGGTTCAAGGCTCTGAGTAACTTGACCATCGAAGGTCAGAAGTACGCCGCTGCGCTGGTGTGGCTCAACTCTTATAACAATGGTTTCATCGGCAGGCACGACAAGCGGCCTGCTCGACAGACTGAAAGGGCAGATGGGGTTAATGATGAGCGCGTCCATCTCTGGATCGAGGATCGGGCCGCCAGCTGACATGGAATAGGCGGTGGAACCGGTCGGCGTTGCAACGATCAGCCCATCGGAGCGGTATTCACCGAGACCAAGTGACGCGCTGACCTCTACCTTGAGGCGTATCAGTTTGGCGATGCCTGACGCGGAAATAACGATATCGTTGAGACAGGTTCCAAGTGCCACGACCTTATCAGCCCGCTCGACCCGCACTTCAAGCATGAGCCGCCGAGAAAGCCCGACCTTGCCCGCCTGCCATTGTTTAAACGTATCAGCCCATTGCTCAGGCAGCACAGACGCGATAAACCCAAGCGTCCCTAAATGGATCGGGAAGATTGGCGTATCGAAACGCGCCAAGGCGCGCGCCGCAAACAGTACGGTTCCGTCCCCGCCCAGGCTGAACGCGAGATCATAGCGGTCGAGCGTCGAATCCTCGACTTTTCCACCTTCAGACTCCAGCGACAATGTATCGGTGAGGAAACCCTGCCTTGTGAGTTCCTCGTTTATTTCATTAGCCAGAACTTGCGCACCTATCTTGTAGATATTGATAAAGAGCAGCGCCTTCTTGGACATATTTTCCTATCTCCTTTATGGCAATGTACCAATCAGTTTAGCGACTTTCTCGATGGCTAGAGCCCCCAGGCGGGGATAGAGGGGGAAAAGCACGGTTCGCAGAGATAGGGCGTAGCTTTCGGGACAGAGACTCGAAGGAATCGCGCCGCTTCCCACAAGCGTTTCGTCAAAGGCGCTTTCCACGACAATTTCCTTGCGTTTGGCATAAGCCTTTACGTCTTTCACGCCGGTCTCAAGGATCAGCGGGAAGGCATAGTTGTTGTAGGAGCCATCCTGTATGAAACGCTTATGCCGCGTCTGCATGGCGCTCTGGACATAGATTTGCGCAATCTCCCTACGTTTCTCAAGGTTTTTGGCAGCCTCCCGAAACTGCACGGTTGCCATTGCCGCGTTCATATCCGGCAGTTGGTATTCCGGCAGCAAGCTCTCACGGTTCCGCAACACTGTGGCGTCGCGGCGATTCACCGAGTAAAGCAAGGCCCCGCAGCCCGCAGTGAGCATATCCCGCGCCTCAAGCCCCAGTATCGTAAACATTGAGGAAGACAGGGGCTTTCCATCTTCCCGCGTTGTGCCGTAGCTCTGAGAAATGTTTTCAATAATCGGAAGTCCGATCTGGCTAATGGCAGAAGTGTCCGGCACAAAACCCAGCGTATGATGAAGAATGATAACATGCGGCGCAACGCTTTCTGGTCTGGCACTCATAGCTGCCTCAATGGTCTCACGACTCACGCATGCGGAAAACGGCGCTACATCGCAATACAGAGGACAGAGACGCAAATCCTCAATAACGCGCAGATAGTAACGAGGTGAAAACGCAGGAATCAGCACCCCTGCGCCATCCTCAAGATTGAGCAGTTTTAGCGCCATGTACAATGCGATAGCCGGACTTCGTAGGGCTAAACAGTAATCAAAGCCCAGTGATTCCTTCGCGTGTTGCAATAGCAGTCTGGTTTGCTCGCCTGGGCCAATCTGATCTTCCACCAGCGCCGTCAGAACCGCGTCCATCTCCTTCCGCCTGATGGTTGGAGAATAGACTTCAATCTTCATGTTTAAGCATTAAGCCCGGCAAGTTTCTGGAGTTCTTTAGGATTAAAGAGATCGCGGATACCCAGAATGACAAGATAACCATTCTCCTGACGTACAACTCCCTGAATATACTCCGCGCCTATACCAGCCACCATCTGCGGTGGTGGCTGAATATCTTCCTTTTCGATAGTAACTACCCGCGACACGCGATCAATGATAACCCCCAGCTTCATGCCATCAATATCCAGAATGACAAAGCCGGAGAGTAGTTCATCCTCTTCGGATTCCGCCAGCTTTCGCAGATGAAACCGCTTATGCAGGTTAACAATAGGAATGATCTCACTGCGAAGGTTAAAGATACCTTCAACATACGAAGGAGCATTCGGAATTGTCCGAATTGTCTGAACATGAACGATCTCCTTCACATCCATGATATTGATCCCATATAACTCTTCACCAAGCTGAAACGTAACTAATTGTTGTTGTTCGGCCATACTTATCCCCTTTTGAACCAGTATAACATTGTATGCGCTTTTTTTTCAAGTGTATCAATGAGAAGCTCAAACGTATTCGCTATGCACCCAGCCCACAGTGAGCGATAGCTTGTGTACAAATCAGAAACAGGTATACACTAACTAAAAACGAGAAGCGATTTCCAAATTTGACTTTTTAAACCGCTTCAAAAGGAAATTTCTATGAAAAGAAAAGCATTGATCCTCTGTGGAGGCTGGGACGGGCATGAACCAAAGTTGGTGAGCGCGCGTTTCAAAGATTTTCTTGAATCCAAGGGCTTTGAGGTTAATCTCTCAGAGACGCTCACGGTTCTGGAAGACAAGGATTACCTTATGTCTCTGGACCTGCTCGCACCGGTCTGGACTGGCGGCCAACTGAGCGCCGAGCAGGAAGAGCCGGTTATGGAAGCAATCGGTTCAGGCGTTGGCATGGCGGGCTGTCATGGGGGTATGTGCGACTCCTTCAGAACCAATGTGGGATGGCAGTTCGTTACCGGCGCAAACTGGGTTTCCCATCCGGGCGGCGACGGAACCCCATACCGCGTAAACATCATCAGCAGCTCCAATCCCCTTACCGAGGGGATTAAGGACTTTGACGTCAGCTCCGAGCAGTATTACCTCCATGTTGACCCGGCCAATGAGGTACTGGCAACCACGCGCTTCTCCGTATCAGTCAAGTGGTATCACTCGGCTAACGGCGAGGTTGACGTACCAGTGGTGTGGACAAAGCGCTGGGGACATGGACGGGTTTTCTATAACGCCCTGGGTCATCACAACGATATATTCGACATTCCAGAGGCTTGGGAGCTTATGAAACGAGGTATGCTTTGGGCTGCCGAAGGAAAGCGGATCGCCGTTGAGCATGGGTATTCAGCGGAAGATTTTAAGAACGAAAGGAAGATGTTTTAATGGGTATTCAGCGTATCGGTATAGTCGGGGTAGGCGCTATCAGCGGCATCTATCTCAAGAATCTGACGGGTATGTTCGGGCAGCGGGTGAAAGTAAGCGCTGTTACAGACCTCATTCACGAGCGGGCGGCCACAGCCAATGCGGATTATGGAATTCCCCATATCCTCAAAACCGAAGACCTCATCAATAGCCCGGATGTGGACATCATTCTCAACATCACCCAGCCGCAGAACCACTACGGCGTGGCCCTTGCTGCAGTCAAGGCCGGCAAGCACGTGTACGACGAGAAACCGCTCTGCGCCAAACGCGAAGAAGCGCAAGAAGTGATGGAAGTTGCAGCCAAAAACAAGGTGCGCGTGGGCGGCGCTCCTGACACCTTTTTAGGCGCGGGCATTCAAACCTGCCGTAAGCTCATTGACGATGGCTGGATAGGTCGTCCCCTGGCCGCAACCGCGTTTATGGTTGGTCATGGCCATGAAACATGGCACCCAGACCCAGAGTTCTACTACAAGACTGGCGGCGGGCCTATGTTCGATATGGGTCCATACTACCTGACCGCGCTGGTAAACCTACTTGGCCCAATCACGCGGGTCTGTGGTTCCGCGAAAAAAGGCTTTGAAACCCGCACCATCACAAGCCAGCCTCACTATGGCGAAGTCATCACGGTTGACGTACCGACTCATATTGCCGGCGTGCTTGACTTTGCCTCTGGCGCGGTTGGAACTATCATCATGAGCTTTGACGTGTATTCCCATACCTTGCCGTTCATTGAGATTTACGGGTCAGAAGGTTCGTTACGGGTTCCTGACCCCAACTGCTTTGGGGGTCCGGTTTATGTGCGGCGCGGTTTTGCCGAGACATGGTCGGAAATTCCTCTGTTGAAAGATTTTTCTGAGAACAGTCGTGGTATTGGCATCACGGACATGGCCGAAGCCATCACCGAGAACCGGCCTCACCGCGCCTCTGGCGAGCTTGCCTATCACGTTCTCGACGTGATGCACGGCATTCACGACGCCTCCACTTCTGGTTCATACTACAACGTGAAGAGTACCTGCTCCCGCCCTGAACCGCGTGAGTAAGGGAGCAGGGCTGGCCAATCCCCGGTCCTGTTTCTTATGGGCTGATGGCGGAACAAAAGGCGTCCCCTCAGTTGTAACTAACGGCTGAGAAGATTTAGTAAGTGGCTGAGAAGATTTAGCGAGCGGCTGAGAAGATTTAGCGAGTGGCTGAGAAGATTTAGCGAGCGGCTGAGAAGATTTAGTAAGTGGCTGAGAAGATTTAGCGAGTGGCTGAGAAGATTTAGCGAGCGGCTGAGAAGATTTAGTAAGTGGCTGAGAAGATTTAGTAAGTGGCTGAGAAGATTTAGCGAGTGGCTGAGAAGATTTAGTAAGTGGCTGAGAAGATTTAGCCAATTCCTTACAGAAAAAGCCCACCGATGTGGTGGGCTTTTTGCGCGTTTGTGTTGCTACTTCGCGCGCGAAAGCGTAACAGCACAGGTGGTAACGATGTCG
>JAIRMT010000107.1 GCA_031258505.1 Treponema sp. | reverse complement strand
AAGATAATATCGGAAGTTAATGGTCTTGGTGAAAGGGAAAAAAATCCTCCTGTTTTATAAAATGGAGGAAATATTTAACAGTTTTAATGATGAAGACGATGGGGATATAACCATAGAGTTCGCGTTTGGTTTATGGAAAAACAGAAACATAACAAAAGAATATTTAAGGAAAAAGGCATGGAAACAAAATTAAATTATTTGCTGGATACATGCATACTCATAGATTATTATTGACAAAAATACTTTACCAAAATATGATTTTATAGATTATCATTTGGAGGATAATATGAAAAGACTAATTTTAATGGTTGGTTTTGTACTTTTTGCTTCAATTAATTCTTTTTCAATAGGATTAACATTTGGTCCTATTGAAAAAGAACAAAATTTAATAGAACATGATGGAAAATTCCCGACCAGTTTTTATGACTTTCCTTTGTTTATTGAAGTATGGATAACTTGCAGGGATTTAAGCGGGTTTGATACGCCAATACGTTCTCTCAGCGGATTTGGAGACGCCATCTGAACATACGGTCGGCGAAATGGCCTTAATTTCGTTGTTATGGTTAATCTTTGTCGCGCTTATATTCGGCCTTGGTACTCGTCCTGATTTCCGCCTTCAAAAACTCAAAGCGCAGCCTTTGACCTTGGAATTGTCGTACTCATGGCGGGCTGTCAAATTATCTCGGCGACAGCGCAAGGGAACTCCTACAGCCGCTCATTAGGCGCTGCGTTTCTGCATGAGCTTATCAAGGCAAGTCAGGGCAGGCGCCAAAATGCGCGCTTATATACCGGTAAAAGGCGCGGGGAAGCGGCGCTTTGATAACAAGCGCTTCCCCGCTCGGCGAGGAAAATTCAAGGCTGTATGCGTGCAACAAAAGCCCGCCGGCACGGGCGTTTCCCCCGTATTTCCGGTCTCCAAGTAAGGGATAGCCATGAAACGCAGCCTGCGCCCTGATTTGGTGAGTCTTCCCAGTGCTGATTTCCACCATCACGAGGGAACAACCCGCGTTTACGGCGAGCGGATACACGACGGTTCTGGCGCGCAGCAACTTTGTGTCTGGCGCCGCGCCCGCCTCCACGACGCGCGTTTTTTTTGCAGCCTTGTCCCGGAACAGCGCGTCTTCCCACCGAGCAGGTTTATCGATATGACCGTCAAGCAGCGCGAGGTAGCGTTTCCGTACCCGCTGTTCCCGGATAAGAGCGCTGAAATAGCGCGCGCCTTCAAGACTCGTTGAAAACACAATAACGCCGCTGGTTGGCGTATCAAGGCGATGAAGCGGCCCGCTCTTAAACGAAAGCGAAGGCGGCAGTTTATCCGCAAGAAAAGCACGCGCCCGTGTTTCAAGGCTATCCGCGCCGTGGGTAGGAAGTCCAGCGGGTTTGTTAAGGATAAGCAGGCCGTTTCCCTGCCAGAGTATGCTTTCTGCTGTGAGAGCAACTTGCGCCGGAGACCGCGTTCCTGAAGTTTGTCTCGGTTCTGTTGTCAGCGCGGTTACAGGCCGGGATATGGTGTCTGGCGCCATCACCGTGATGATCGCGCCCGCGCCAACCCGCGCCGATGCGTCCGTTGGCTTGCCATCAAGCAGAACCTGCCGCTTTCGCAAAAGCCGGTGAATCGCTGAAAGCGGAAGCCCGGGCAGCGCCTTTCTGAGTAAGCGGTCAAGTCTGCGCCCCGCGTCGTCTGGCGCGGCAATCATCGTAAGCATAGGCGAATCCTAACAAAAACACCACGCATAAAGAAGCCCATACGCTCTGAAATGCCTTGACAAATCAATATTTACAATAGATATTTTTTTATCAATTTAAGGAATAGGAGAGTATTATATTATGGAAAAGATTCATGTATCAATTTGCACGGGAACATCCTGCTATGTGATGGGCGGGTCTGAGTTACTCTTACTTGAGGAGTACCTGACGCCGGAACAGCGGGGACGAGTTGAGCTGAAAGGGGTGTCCTGTCTTGACCTGTGCCGCGACGGTAAACACGGCAAAGCGCCCTTTGTGAAGATAAACGGCCAGTCAATGGACCAGGCTTCGGCGCAGGGTGTACTTGAACGGATTGACGCGCTCTTACATGAGGCGGGTGCGTCGTGCTGAACATCAATAACAATGCGGCGCGTTTGAAACGGGAATTGCTTATGCGAATCGCTCGCTTACAGCTTGATGGAAAGCTCGTGGATGGCGTGGCTGCAATCCCCCGCGAACTAGCGCCAAGGGGGAGCGCATCAGTGCGCTGCTGCATCTACCACGACCGCGAAATACTGCGGATGCGGATTATCGCCCGCCTCGGATGCGGGCTTGAGGACTACGATGACGCGAAGGAGCTTTCTGCTTATGTTGAGGAGGCGCTTAACCGCGAAAAACCTACATGGCCAATGCTTACCGTGCTTGACGAAGCCTGTAACGCCTGTATTCACACCCAATATATGGTAACAAACGCCTGTCAGGGCTGTCTTGCTCGTCCGTGCATGACGAACTGCGTAAAAAAGGCAATACATATCCAGGACGGACGCGCCCAGATTGATGGCAAAAAGTGTATTAACTGCGGTATCTGTCTCCAGAACTGCCCCTACCATGCGATTATCAGGATTCCAGTGCCGTGCGAAGAGGCGTGTCCAGTGGGCGCGATTTCCAAAGACGAGCAGGGCAAGGAACGCATTGATTATCACCGCTGCATCTTCTGCGGCAACTGTATGAAGGAGTGTCCTTTTGGCGCGATGATGGATAAGGGACAGTTAGTTGATGTGATAAAACATCTGCTCGCGGGCAAAAAGGTAGTCGCCCTGTACGCGCCGGCAGTGGCGGCGCAGTTCCGTGCTGTTCCGGGCCAGCTTGAAGGCGCGCTTCTCGCCACTGGCTTTGCACGGGTCTGGGAGGTTGCTATTGGCGCGGACATAACAGCGAAACACGAGGCGCGTGAGTTTGAGGAACGTATGGAACGGGGCGAGAGCATGATGACCACCTCCTGCTGCCCAGCCTATGTGCGAGCCGTGCGGCGTCATGTACCGGAACTTACACCTTGCATCTCTGACACCAGAACCCCCATGCACTATACGGCTGAACTGGCCAAAAACGCTGACCCTGATTGCATCACCGTGTTCATTGGCCCCTGTCTCGCCAAACGGCGCGAAGGTATGGACGATGATCTGGTGAACTATGTACTTTCAGTTGAGGAAATAGGCGCATTCTTCATGGCAAAGAATATCGAGCTTACCCGCATAGCAGTACCAAAAGTAGTGCCAGACGCTACAGCGGCAGATACCATCATTCCCACTGCATCAGGCCGTAACTTCGCTAGATCAGGCGGCGTTGCCGAGGCGGTACGAGTGCGGCTCAAAGAACCTGAACGCCTGAAACCAGCGCTTATCAATGGCCTGAACCGGGCTGGCATGAAACAGCTTGCCCAGTACGGCAAGATCAACGCCGGCTCTTTGCCCAAAACGCCGGATATGCCGAACCTCATTGAAGTCATGGCCTGTGAAGGCGGCTGTATAGGAGGCCCTTCGGTGATCACCAATCCCAAAATCGCGGCTATGCAGCTTGATAAGTATGTGGCAACAGGAGCGGCGCACAAGACTGATGAGTGAGTGCGGTAGTAAAGTTGCTGCGCTCAATGAGCGCAGCGTTTTGGAATAGACTCACTTGGCTTATATTTTCTTTTCCAAAGAGGAATGTTCCAGCCCATGTAAAAACAGGTTCGTTTCTCCATTTTCTTTTCCTTGATGGACAGGGACGCCTTGGTCGGTGCGGGCGATATACACGCGCACGGCGATACAGCGCGCAGCGTAGTTAAGTGAGCCGCGTCATCACAGGGACGCGGCGCGCCAGCAGGAGCCTTCCCTCTTTATCGTTTATTCGCGCTTGTATATGCTTCATGCAATATCTTTATCAATGAGTTTTATATGGGAGAAGTACGAACAGAAATTACCCTAGTCAACATCGGGGATCAAAACGACGCAAACCGGGGTTATATACCCCAGGATCAAGTACGGCGGCTCACAGTCAACGCCGTGGTGGACACTGGCGCGTGGACACTGGTCATTGAATCTCTTGCAAAACTATCCGAGAGGTGGTAAAATACTCATTGGAAGAGGAATCTGATGAAATACGAAAACATGAGCGAATATACGGACGAAAAGTTCCGGCGCATTACCGGAGTCAAGCAGGCAACGTTTGAGAAGATGCTTGAGATTTTGCGTCCGGCGAAGGAAAAATTAACCTCCAAAGGCGGTCCGAAACCCAAACTGTGCCTTGAGGATA
>JAIRMT010000100.1 GCA_031258505.1 Treponema sp. | reverse complement strand
AGATACGTCTTCACATGGATAAGCGCGGCGACAAACGGCGTTTGGTTGGGGCTGTGGCCGGGGCAATCGTTCCTGAAAGTGTGTGCCGCTACGCACAAAAGAAAGGGTTGTATGTTGTGATACAGTCGGGGGATTCTGTAGAAGTGGCTGGTATACCTAATGGATTTGAGGCGAGGAAATGGTAAAAAGGCGTTAGTCTCCAGTCTTTTGCTGCCCATGGCAAAAAACCGGAAACTGATGGAGGTATCTGGAAGTTGCGCCGGAGGTTCTTGGCCGTGTATGATATGCAACTGAAGAGGGGATGTTGGGATCGAAAAGCAGCGTGCTGTAGGAACAGGAAAGACAGATACACACGCTGTAAAGAAGTAAAACATGATGAAAAAAGGAATATCCTTGCGGCAACCGCCACATTCGTCCAGAACATGGCGGATTTCAGGTACACCGTCTCCAACGAAGCAGTAACCATCACCGGCTTATACAGGAAGCGCAAAGCAAAAGACGGGGGAAGCTCCATTCTATGGAACAGGTGTCCGTAACGCAAGAACTGCCCCCTAAACCCCCTTTACACAAAATATTTCAGCACAAGATACGCAGTGCAGATGAGCAGGTTTATCGCTGTGATCAAAAGGCCGTATTTGGTGAACTCGATAAAGCGCAGGCGCCAGCCTGCTTTCTGTGCAAGGCTTGCTACAATCACGTTGGCAGATGCGCCGATGAGCGTGCCGTTGCCGCCCAGACACGCGCCAAGCGACAGCGCCCACCACAAGGGCTGTATTGCTGAAGCGTCTGCGCCTGTACCAAAACCTTCAATCAGCGGGATCATCGTCGCTGTATAAGGGATGTTGTCAAGAAACGCGGAAAAAATTCCTGATACCCACAGGATCAGCACAGTAGCAGACTCAAAGTTATCGTTTGTTATGCTGATGAGTTCTTGTGAGCAGAGGGCGATAATGCCCTGATCCACGAGCGCGCCAACCAGGATAAACAAGCCGCAGAAAAAGATAATCGTCGTCCACTCGACTTCCTTAAAGATTTCGCCTATGCCGCGCTTGCCGTAACAGAGCATCATGAGCGCCGCGCCGCACATCGCTATGGTAGACTCATCAACACCCAGAAGACGGTTGAAAAAGAAGCCAACAATCGTAAGTAGTAGGATAAACAAGCTCTCACGGAGCAGTGTTGGGTCTTTGAGAAACTCCTTTTCATTAAGTTTCATGATGCGCGCTTTTTTTTCTTCAGACACAGCAAGCTGTTTGCGGAAGAGGGCAGTCGCCAAGAGGCAGAACACCGCCAGAATAACGATGATAAGCAGCGCAACATGGGTGATAAACGAGCCAAACGAGAGGTTGCCCGCAGTCGCTATCATGATATTGGGCGGATCCCCGATTAAGGTCGCTGTGCCGCCGATGTTGGACGAAATAGCGAGGCAGATGAGGAACGGCAAGGGACTAACCGCCAGTTCCGCAGCAATGGTGATTGCTACTGGCGCGATAATGAGGATCGTCGTAACATTGTCGAGAAACGC
This sequence comes from Treponema sp., assembly GCA_031258505.1. Lineage (GTDB taxonomy): Bacteria > Spirochaetota > Spirochaetia > Treponematales > Breznakiellaceae > JAIRMT01. The sequence continues at coordinate 4,297 of JAIRMT010000100.1, read as the reverse complement.
GGAAATAAATGCGGTTAAGATGGATAGCAGGATCAGTATGGCTATGGGCGAGCCTTTTGCCACCTTTGCGGTTTTCACCGCGAGAAACTGGAAGATACCCGTTGTTTTCGTAATGTTCACAATGATCATCATGTTGAGCAGCAGGAGGATCACGTCCCAGTTTATCGAGGTATACACTGACTCCTGTTTGATAATGCCGCAAATGATACATAACGCCGCGCCCGCCGCCGCAGCCACCGCGTTAGTCAGCTTCTCGGTGGAGATTAACGCAAACATGACAAGGAAAATAAGCGCCGCCACCCATGCCGTAATAGTCATTTTCTTTCTCCTTTCTTTAACCTTATAAACGCTTCATCAGTGAACGTTGTTCCTGATGAAACAGGTTTACTTTATTTGTAATTCATCAAAAATGATGAAAGCATCACAGTATATCACTATTCTTACATAATGTTAAATGTTGACCATTGCCTTGAACTCATGTTCATCAAGCGTTTCCTTTTCCAGAAGCTGGGCGGCAATGCTGTCGAGTAAGGAGCGGCGCTCGGAAAGCATAGTTTTAACTATGTTGTACTGGGTCTCCATCATGGAGGCCATTTCCTCGTCAATGTACTGCTGGGTGGACTCGGAGTATTCGCGCTGGAATTGGGGTTCCCGCTGCTCATGAGTGCCGAGCATAGAAGCGCCGCGTTGGGTGAGAGCCACGTTCTTGAAACGGGCGCTCATACCATAATCGGTAATCATGCGGCGGGCAACATCGGCGGCTTTGGTGAGGTCATTGGCGGCGCCGGTTGAGATTTTGCCAAACACCAATTCCTCGGCAGCGCGTCCGCCTAAAAGCACGTTGATCTTGCCAAGCAGTTCGTCCTCAGTCATAAGGTAGCGGTCTTCCACTGGCATTTGCAGGGTATACCCAAGCGCGCCAAAGCCCCGAGGCACAATCGAGATTTTCTGCACTGGATCAGAGCCCGGAGTAAAAGCAGCAATGAGCGCATGGCCGGTTTCATGGAAGGCCACGATACGGCGTTCATCATCCTTGATGATACGGTTCTTCTTCTGAAGACCGGCCACGGTTTTTTCAATGGCTTCCTCAAAGTCTTTCTGGATAACCAAGGTGCGCCCGCCACGCACCGCAAGCAGGGCAGCCTCATTCACAATGTTGGCGAGATCAGCGCCTACAAAGCCTGATGTAAGGCGGGCAACTGCCGCGAGATCAACCTGAGGGCTGAGTTTAACCGGCTTGGAGTGAATGGAAAGAATGGCTTCTCGTCCCTTGAGGTCAGGGCGGTCAACCAGCACCTGCCGGTCAAAGCGACCCGGGCGCAGGAGCGCGGGATCAAGTACGTCCGGGCGGTTCGTGGCCGCCAGTATGATAAGGCCGCTAGTGGCGTCGAAGCCGTCCATCTCAACCAGCAACTGGTTCAGGGTCTGTTCCCGCTCGTCATTACCGCCCGCAATGTTGTTGATGCGGCTCTTACCAATGGCGTCAAGCTCGTCAATAAAAATGATACACGGCGCCTTATCCCGCGCCTGCTTGAAGAGGTCGCGCACCCGCGCTGCACCCACGCCAACAAACATCTCGACAAAATCAGCGCCGCTCATGCGAAAGAAGGCCACGCCAGCCTCACCAGCCACAGCCCGCGCCAGCAAGGTCTTGCCAGTTCCCGGCGGCCCCACGAGCAGTACACCCTTGGGTATCTTACCGCCAATGTCAGTGTACTTTTTCGGGTTCTTTAAGAAATCAACCACCTCAACCAGCTCCTCCTTAGCCTCATCAACGCCAGCCACATCGGAGAAGCGGGTAACAATATCGCCCTCAGCCACAATAACAGCACGGTTCTGACCCACAGAAAGCACATTGCCGCCCATATTACCCAGCCGCTTCATAAGGAAACGCCAGATGAAGAAAAAAATGGCAATGGGCAGTACCCAACTAAAGATGATGTTGAGAATTGCGCTGCCCTCACGGGATACGGCGTAGTAGCCTACGCCTTGGGAGTCAAGCAGGCGTATAAAGTCTTCGGTGAGTATACCCACCGTGCGATAGACATTCGCCGCGCGCAGATTGCTTCGCAAGCCGGGTACCTGAGTAAGTTGGCGCTGGGTTGTGTAGCCGGTAAAGTAGGAGTCGGTAAGTTCCACCCGTTTGATTTCGCCGCTCGCGATTCTCGCCTTGAACTCGGAGAAATCAATAGTCGGGTTCACCCTGTTCATAAAGACATAGTTAAAAAGGCTCATGCCTACGATTAAGATAACAATATAGATAATAGTAAATTTCCAGCCGCCGAATTTCTTCGGGTCAGGAAGCTGTGGACCGCCAAAAGGGAAACGCAGGCCATTTTTTTTCGGCTTTTTATCACCGTCGTTCATTACATACTCCTCTCATACAACATCATTCAAGTTACCTTCAAGTTCGGTAACGCCGTCGAATGACTTCTCTGAAAACTGCGCTGGAACTATTCCAATATCTACTTTTTGATAGGTTAATTCAATACGTTCTTCATCAAAGCGCCGCTTGATGTCCATAAGTACGGAAGTCTTGGTTTCAAGCACGAAGTTCTTGTCGAACCACAGGCTCATAATGATACCAACACCGCGCTCGTCGAACTTATCAACACGGAACAGCGGCGTCGGGTTATCCAGCACATAGGTATTCTTTGCCGCAATATCCATGAGTACATCGCGCGCCTGTTCAAGATTGGTTGTATACGCCACGCTGAACGAGAGGTCAAGCCTGCGTATGGCATAGCGGGTGAGGGTGATGAGGTTTGCCTTGATAATAGTCTCGTTGGGAATACGCACAAAGAGGTTATCAAACGTGCGCAGCTTCACTGAAAGCAAATCAACCGACAGAACCGTACCCAAGAGCGTATCTACCTGAATCGCGTCGCCCACCTTGAACGGTTTTTCAGATATGAGAAAGAAGCCAGAGATGCAGCTTGCCACTGTGGTTTGGGCAGCGAAGCCAAGCACGATACCCACGACTCCGGCTGCGCCCAAGAGCGCGGAAGTGTCGATACCCATGCTCCTAAACACGAAGAACAGCGCTATCAAAATACCCGTGTACTTGATGCCCTTGCGGAGGATGAAGTTGCGCTGCGCGGAGAGCTTTTTCTTCAGCGCCCGCCCCAGCAATAACTGAAGCAGGTTAAAGACCATGATAATCGCAAACGCCATGACTAGGGCGCTTACGGCGCGGACAACGATTTGAGACGGATTAGTCTCAATGATACGTTCTTCAACATCTTTTATAAAATTATTTGGATTCATATATCAACCTTTACTTCAGAATCGTGTGATGTGATGAATAATATCCATACTCCGGCGAAAAAGTTCATCACCCGGATCAGTTTTAACGCCTGCTGTGAGCATAGTGGGCTTGCCATCAGGCTGCTTCACGTTCATCTTGAGGTCGCTGCCGGTATACTCAAGCTCAAGCTGGTCAGTAAGCAGACTTCCATGTTCCGCATAAATCGAAAGCGGTCGAGGGTATATCACCAGATAGCTCAGGTCAAAGGCGCTCTTCGCGGTGTTCTTGACCGTGATAGAGCAGCGCGCCAGTGATGCCGGATGCTCATTGTTTCCAGCAGACCAAGGCGTCAGCGCGTTTGGCAGGGAAAGATAGAGACCGCCCTCGCTGGTATTTTCCCCAAACCATGTCTTCGAGAGCGTATACGGCATGAACTCAGCGAGCGCGATGTCCGGGCAGCACTCGATTTTGAATAAGGGCGGCAGGTCTACGATGAAGCGCGCCTCATGGCCGGTGAAAAGCCGCACTGGTTTCCGCAGGGTTACGAAGTACGGCGTTGGCAGATATGGCCGCAGAGAGACCCGCTCACCCACGCCCCACGCCGACGCCACCGCAAGGTTACTGGACGGCGCCTGTTCGTTGAACAGGCCGCAAAAGCCCTCCAGCTTATAAAAAGGAAGAGACTTGAACGAGCTTTGCCACTCAATACCAGTTTTCCGCAGATAGGCTTCCGCGCCGCAGAGCTTCCACTGATACCAGCACCCCTCGTCAGGTTTAAATATATTCCACATAGTTCTAAAAATAATAAAATTGTTGACAAGCGGCGCAGGATACAGCGTCTTTTCAGCGCTCTTCTAATATAGAATCCCAAGCCGCTCCTCGCCATGAATGTCCACAACCCGCCATGATAAACGCATAGAAATCAGCCGGCTCTGAATAGCCTGGTCGTTAAGCAGCTTGAACATGGTCTCGATATGCTTCCAAATCCCAGCGAAAGCGTATACCGCATCTCATCCCTTTCACACTCTGTACCATTGACAACTGCACGCC
>JAIRMT010000099.1 GCA_031258505.1 Treponema sp. | reverse complement strand
AGATACGTCTTCACATGGATAAGCGCGGCGACAAACGGCGTTTGGTTGGGGCTGTGGCCGGGGCAATCGTTCCTGAAAGTGTGTGCCGCTACGCACAAAAGAAAGGGTTGTATGTTGTGGTACAGTCGGGGGATTCTGTAGAAGTGGCTGGTATGCCTAAGGGGTTTGAGGTGAGGAAATGGTAAAAAGGCTGACGGCGGTATCTGGAAGCGGCGTAAGGGTCAGGGCGGCTTTTCCAGCGCACTCGCGCAGGGGAGCCGCGCCTATCGTACAGTGCCAGAGACCCAAAGTTGCCGAGATGCTTTGCCGGCTTAGTGCCAGAGACCCCAAAAACACCTAAAAACACCTAAACCACTAAAGCATTAGACCTTCCCAGCGCCTTAGTATAGTTATGAGACCTTTACGAAAACTCAAGGATGGAGCTATTTATCACGTTACCTCGGAAATCAACCGTAACGAGATGTACCTAAGTCGCCGTGGATCAAGGCTAGGTTCTTGACCTTCATCAAAAAAGCTAAACAAAAGTACCCGTTTCGGCTTGTGAACTTCTGCATCATGGATAATCACATCCATCTACTCATCAAGTCGGCGCATGGAAAGTCCCTGTCCAAAATAATGCAATGGCTGAAAGAGAATTTTGCGCGGTACTGGAACAAACTACATAATAAGAAAGGAGGGCATCTCTGGGGCAAACGGTTTTTCTCGAAGATTATCACTAATCTACGGTATTTTTTGTGGGTATTTAACTATATAGAGAAGAATCCCAAGAAAACCGGCATCGTTAAACAGGCGGAGGACTGGGAGTTTGGCAGTTTATATCACCACCTGCACGGAAGGATGAATGTAGTAGATGTACCTCGTCTAGCTATTCTGGACTTCTTCTTCATGGGCAAGGTCGTTGTTGTAGCGCCACACACCCAACTTACCTTGCTTTGAAGAAGGTCAAACACGAAGACTTGCCATGTAGCTAAACCTACTGGCGTTAATTTGACAGTGATACGACCCGGCTTGTAATTGATAGTAAAGTAGGTCATGCTAATAAAAAAGTGAGTATCTAAAAAATGAAGTTACCGTGGACAAAAAGCCGTTCTGCGCTGATCATCGCGGCGGCAGATGACCGGCGTTTCCGTTTCATCCTGTGTTGCCTTGCCACAATCGGAACCGTCTCTTTTTCTTTTGTAAACCCGCAAATCATCAGATATACCATTGATTCAGTGATTGGTTCAGCGCCTTTTGACGCCCCGACAGTGGTCTTGCATCTGCTTAATGCGCTGGGAGGCGCTGCCGCGCTGCGGCAAAACCTCTGGATTTGCGCCCTGTTCATCATCGCGGCAGCTCTCTGCTCCGGCGGTTTTAACATCGTGAGAAAATATACCTGCATGGAGATTGGGGAAACAATCGCATGGCGACTGCGGAACACGCTTTACGGCCATATCCAGAGACTGCCCTACGACTGGCATGTAAGCTGCCAGACCGGGGACATCATCCAGCGCTGTACTTCAGATGTAGACACTATCCGTAACTTTATCCAAAACCAGTTGGGCGAGTTGCTGCGTACCTTCTGCGTCTTTATCATTGCCCTTATCCTGATGTTTTCTATGGATATCTTTATGACCATAGTGGCGCTTGTATTGGTTCCTTTCATTTTGGTGTTTTCGATTATCTACTTCCAGCGGGTTGCCGAGCAGTTCGCCAAAGCCGATGCTGCTGAGGGAGCCATGCAAGCCTGCGCTCAGGAAAACTATACTGGCGTGCGGGTGGTGCGGGCATTTGGTCGAGAAACTTTTGAGATTGAGCGTTTTTCGGAAAAGACTAAGGCTTATGCGGACATTTGGCAGCATATCGGTAAGATGCTGGGGCTGTTCTGGGGCGCTGGCGATTTGATGAGCGGCCTGCAGCTTGCCATTGTGGTGGCGGCTGGCATTTACCGGAGCGCACGCGGCAATCTTTCCCCTGGAACCTTTCTTGCCTTTTATACCTACTGTAACTGGATGATTTGGCCAGTACGACAGCTTGGCCGTATACTCTCTGACCTTTCTAAGACAATGGTTGCCGCTGGCCGCGTGCGAGAAGTGCTTCAGGCTGAACCGGAAATCGACGCTGTAAGTTCTCTGACACCTGCAATCAAGGGCGAGCTTCGTTTTGACAAGGTTAGCTTTGCTTATGGGAAAAACGAACCAGTCTTACGGGATATTTCGTTTACAGTGAAGCCGGGTAAAACCCTTGCCATACTCGGCGGAACCGGTTCCGGGAAATCGTCGCTGGTGCATCTGCTTAGTCGCCTCTACGACGTAGACGAACATAGCGGCCGTATAAGCATTGATGGCGTAGACATACGCCGTATTGCCCGTCATCACCTCCGCCGTTACATTGGCCTTTGTCTCCAGGAACCCTTCCTTTTTTCCAAGACCATAAAAGAAAACATCGCGGTTCACGGGGCAACAATAGAAGAGGTCAGGAGCGCCGCTTCAGTGGCTCAGGTTGATGAGACTATCAGAGAATTTGCCAATGGTTATGACACTGTGATTGGCGAGCGCGGCGTTACCCTTTCGGGCGGCCAGAAACAGCGCGTTGCTATAGCGCGTATGCTTGCCATGAATCCGCCGGTGATGATTTTTGACGATAGCCTTTCAGCGGTAGACACAGAGACTGACGCGAAAATCCGTGCTGGACTTCGCAGGCGCGTTAAAGATGCGGCTGTAATCATCATCTCCCACCGCATTTCCAGCCTCATGCAGGCCGACCAAATACTGGTGCTGAAAGACGGAACCGTGGAAGAGCTTGGGTCCCACGCCGAACTCATGGCAAGAAACGGCAGTTACCGTCGTATCTTCGAGCTGCAAAGCGACAACGAGGCGGAATACCTCGACGCCTGACCAGACGTGATGTCTGACACTGATACCTACTGACCTGATTGGGTACAAGGTTAGACACTACTCCTACGAGCCTGACGAGGTATAGTGTCTGACACCCAAGCGCCAGATAAGCGCGCAAGGTGCGAGGAAGAGTATGCCCAGAAGAGGTATAAACATATACAACATGGATTCAGCGCGCCCCGTGATGTACAAAAGCGGCAGGTAGTTGATACAGCCGTAGGGAATGATGAACGTAAAGAAACGCTGTATCCACTTCCCGTATACAGGCAGTGGGTAAGCAGCGAGTTCACGACCGCCGTCTGTGAAAATGTTGATGAACTCAAGCCCTTCTAGCGTGAAGAAGCACATGGTTGCGCCCAGAATGAACACACCAGTGAAGACCGCGACACCGCTGCTAATCATAAAGATAAGCGTGATGATTTTCGTACCTGTCCAGTCAACAGTCATAAGGGGAATGGCGATAACGAGAACTATAATGCTCTGCAAGAGCTTGCCTATGCGGGAGATTTCAAAGCCCGCGCCAAGCACTTGCAAGAGCGTGGACCGGGGACGGAGCAGTATGCGATCAAAGTCGCCGCGAATGACCAGACCGGAAAACATATCAAAGCCACGCGCAAAACATTCGCTTATGGCAAAAGCCATGTTTGTTACCGCAAAACAGAGGCATACCTCAGAAAAGGTCCAGCCATCGATAGTGCCAAAGCGTTCAAACAAAAGCGAGATACTGAGAAACGAAAAAAACGCGACAAAAAACTGACCCAGCGTCATAAGCAAGGTTGAAATCCGGTATTGCATAAGCGAGCGCAGGTGCATAACGATGTATTGTAGGTAAAGCATGACTCATCCTCCCTGTACCACAAGCCGTTTCTGAATCCCGCGAAATGCCAAGCCGCCGCTTATGGTCAAAAACAGTATCCAGCATAGCTGTATGCCTAAACCAATGAGCGCCTCGATTCCGGCAATATGGCCACTGTATACGCGAAACGGGAAGTCAGCCATATAACGAAAGGGCAGCAAGGCTAGAAAACATTGTAAAGAATCTGGCATCAGAGGTATGGGAATCAACGCGCCCATGAGAAAGTCCGAAGCAACGCTAATGATAAGGCGGCTGTAGGAGTTAAGGGTAATAAAGGTAAGAAGGTAGATAAACATGGAAAACGCTACGACCAAAAACGCGGCAAAGACCAGCGCCAGCAGGAAACAGACAGCGGCCTCTAGGCTGGGCGGCAGGTGAAAACGAAACGGTTCAGGCAATAAGCCGGCAATCACGAGGATTGGCATACAGCGCAGAGCAGCGCGGGAAAGCCGGAGCGCGAGGAGCCGCGCAAACCAGAAAGCGTACAAGTCCAGAGGGCGACACAGTTCATAAGCCACATCGCCCTTTACCACCATGTCGAGCAGGCTGTTGTCCTGCATCCAAAGCATCACAAGCGCCAGAAACGCTTGCCGCAGCCAGATGAAGTCAGCGAGTTGGCCATAGGCAATGGGCGTGGACCCTGATGCGCTTCGGTAAAAGGCGGCGTATACAAGGAGTTCGATGCCGCCCCAAAAGAACTGCGTAGCAATGCCTGCCCAAGCTGCGGCACGGTACTGCATACCCGCGATGAGGCGCATCCTGAAAATAGCCCAATATGCGCTGAAATGAATTTCCCGCTTCATAGGTTCCGGTCCTGATAAAGCGCGGCAATAATCTCCTCAATACTGCGTCCGCCGCTCTGGTCGTAGCGTTCCCGAATCATTGCCAGAGAACCGTCGTAGCGTATCTTCCCCGCGTCAATGAGCAGGATGCGGTCGGTGAGCGCCTCAATGTCGTCCATGTCGTGTGAGGTGAGGATAACCGTGATTTTGCGCGTTTGGTTAAGCCGCGCAATGAAGGCGCGGGTCGCCAGCTTTGAGATTGCGTCAAGCCCAATGGTTGGCTCGTCCAAAAACAGCACCGCTGGCTTGTGCAGAAGCGAGGCGGCAATCTCACAACGCATTCGCTGACCCAGACTGAGCTGGCGTAACGGCACGGTCAGAAGCTCGGCCAGTTCCAGCACATCGGTTAGTTCCGCCAGCGTTTCATCAAACTGCGACTGGGGAATCCGGTAAATGTCCTTCAATAGCTCAAACGAGTCATGAATCGGCACGTCCCACCAAAGCTGGATTCGCTGGCCGAATACCACACCGATATGCGATACATAGGAGACGCGGTCCTTCCACGGGGTAACACCCAGAACCGTACACTGGCCAGAGTCGGGAACCAGAATTCCGCTCATAATCTTGATAGCTGTGGACTTGCCTGCGCCATTTGGCCCGATGAAGCCCAAAATTTCGCCAGCTTCAACCGTGAAGGAAATACCGGCAAGCGCGTGTTTTTCCTCGTACTGCCGGTGAAAAAGCGCCTTTGCCGCAGCCGCCACGCCTTTTTCACGCCTAGCCACGCGAAACGTTTTGTGTATATCCCTTAACTCTATCACTGGAACGCGTACCACATAAAAAGGCCGACAAGACAGCCTAACTAAACGCCGGCTACTAACTTAACCGTGAAACCCACAATGAGAGGAATAATCAGATTGTCGTAGTCCCTGATTGGCAGCGCCTCCGCAAACGTGGCGCTTATGGCAGCGCTCAGGGAGATTTTGTAATCCCAGCAAACCTGGTAGGCGGCAAAGAACACCGCCATAAAGCAGGCAATGGAACCTTCGATGCTTTTGCCGCGCAGAAATGTAGGACGATAGTGGCCAAAGAGCTTGCCAACGAGACTAGCGACGCCATCGCCAAAAGCCAGCGCGTAAATGGCAATGGTAGCAGCAGGCGATGGGTAGAGCAGGAGGGAAAGCAATGCGCCAAGACCCAGCGTAACCGGTCCCAGCACAAACCGGCCCTTATCGCGGGTGCGCGACGCCATATTGGTAATGGAAGAAATCAGGGGAACATTTACGCCTGAAAGACGCAGGTATTCTACCCATGCGTAAAACAGCGTACCTGCCATAAGAAGAACCATAGTAAGCGGATGGTTAAGCGCCGCAAGTGTGGGGCTTAACCCAATAAGAAAATGTATCGCTTTCCTGATGATTTCAGTCTTTACTTCACGGAGCTTGATTACTCCCATGTGTACTTTAGGCAGTTGAACCACTAATACTTCCTGTCGCGCTTTTTCCATTTCTATCTCCATACCGTAATATAGCATAGCCTGTGCCAGTTCACTTCATCCCCGCTGATAGGGTCAATATAGCACCTTTTTCTTTTGATATACGCTATATCTAGCGTATAAGGCTTATGTTAAACTTTTTTGTAACACTGCCTGTCTACAAAAACAGACAGTATTGGTTCAAAAAATACTACTCTGATTGCGTTTTGCACTGAGCCACAATTTCTGCTATCACGCGATCTGCGTCCTCGTAAGCGACTTGGCAGCTTCCCACCTGGCGATGGCCGCCGCCGCCGTACTTGAGCAGCAGACTGCCCACATCAACTGTGGCGGTTTTGGTGATGATGCTATACCCCACGGAGATCACACAGTTAGCCTTGCTCTTACCGTCCATCACCCAGACAGAGATGTTCTGCTCAGGGAAAAGGGTGTAAATCAGGAAGCGATTGCCCGCATAGATTGGATCAACGTTTCGTACATCAACCAGAATCACGTTATCTTCAGCGCGGGCATGCTTTTGCATCATCTCGCGGTACAGTTTGTCCTGCTCAAAGTACATATCAATGCGCTCTTTCACATCGCTCATAGCCAGGATTTCGTCGATGCTTTTGGTGATACAGGCTTTTGCCAGCATTTCCATGAGCGCATAATTGCTGATGGTAAAGTTCTTGAACCTGCCAAGGCCGGTGCGAGGGTCCATGATGAAGCCTAAAAGTATCCAGCCGCTGGGGTTGAGTATCTCGGCCTGCGTCAAATTGGCGGAGTCCACCTTATCCACATAGTGAACCATCTCGGCGAAATGCCCCAGTTTCTTCTTACCGCCATAATAATGGTACACCACATGAGCGCAACTTGGAGCTTTCCGGCATACACCTTCAAAGAACACCTTGTTCCCCAGACGTTCGGTTTCGCTGGAGTGATGATCGAACCACAGCTTGCACCCTTTGACATAAGGAACATTGGCAAGTACATCGTTATTCGTAACTTTCACAAGCCCGTCCTGAATGTCCTTGGGGTGAATGAACTTCCACTCGTCAATCAGCCCCAGAGACTCCAGTAACGCGCCACAGGCTAATCCGTCAAAATCGGATCTGGTTAATAAGCGCATAATACCTCCACTTGGTTTTGCAAAATCAAGTTTGTTCGCAATCAACAAACAAATCCAGTATATAGAAGAAACCTACTTTCGCCTATACACTCTTTCCTCCCTACTGGCGCTGCACAGTGTCAATAGGTTCTTAAAAATTCTTTCAGCCCTCCAAAAAATTGTGATACAGAGGATTACTGACACTAAGCAGATAGAAAAGTTCAACAGGACGAGAAAGTCATCTTTAATACCCCAACTCTTTCAGATGCCAAAAAGTCTCATTTTTAGGTAAAAACAAACTAACTATAGTTACTTCTAACTTAACGGTAGTTACTTCTGCCTAATCAGTAGTTACTTCTGCCTCAAAAGTAGTTACTTCTGCCTCAAAAGTAGCTACTTCTACCTCAAAAGTAGCTACTTCTGTCCCAACGGTAGCTACTTCTGACTCATCGGTAGCTACTTCTATCCCAACGGTAGCTACTTCTACTCTAACGGTAGCTACTTTTACTCCATCGGTAGCTACTTCTGTCCCATCGGTAGCTACTTCTGTCCCATCGGTAGCTACTTTTACTCCAACGGTAGCTACTTCTGAATTAACGGTAGTTGCTTCTAATTCTAACAGTAGCTAATTCTGCCTCATCGGTAGCTACTTTTGCTTAATAGGATTCAGATGAAATGCGAATATGCGTGTAAAAAAGCTGGTTATACTCTTTGGTATGAAGAAACACTGGAAAATCGTACTCAATAGAACGCAAGGCGGCTTGGCGTTTTCCTGCCTCCTGAACTTATACTGCTGTTCTTTTTGGCTGCGTAACCAATATGCCGAATGTCTGGACAGAGGTAAACAAACTGAATGACCCTCGTGAAGACGGCGAAGAATTTTTCAGCATGAAAGATATAGCCGCACAGTACGGTCTGGACATTGGGCAGGTACGACGCTGGGCAATAGCGCACACGTTGCCTTATGTTATGCAGACGGGCAGTCCTGAATACCTCTGGGACGAAGAGGCTGTCGTCAAACTTTACAGTGAGATAGGTCAGCGGGGTTAAGCGCAAAAACAAAGAAAACGGCGCAGGCGGAATGTTTTAACGCATTTCAATCCGCGCACCCGGTGGAACGCAGGGATAGTTCCGCGCGAAACACGGTCTCTTGTTTAAGGCTTGCGGCATCAGAACGATTGCGTCGTCCCTCAAACGCAAAGGCTGGGGTCATAGTCGCCTGTTCGCAGCGCTGTACCTCCCGCGCTTCTGTTTCTGGCATTAGTGTCAGAGGCGTTTGCAGCGGCAAGCGCCATAGCTCAATGGTTTCGCCGAGTTTTATCTCTTGCAAGTACATGATGTCAAGCCTGAGCGTTTCAGCCTGTTCGAGCAACTCAGGTTCAACGCTGTCCTGAATCCACTGGGCATAACGGGCGTTATTAACATGGCCATAGTAGTCAATATCCGAATACAAGGCGCGGCGCTCGCCTGTTTTTGTCATTCCCTCACGCGGTTCAAGGTTTATGATGCGCTCACTGACCATATCAAGGCCCTCATTCACAGGTAGGCGTTCCATTGTCAAGTGAGGGCGTAAGGGTCGGCGTTTTTCCAAGTCCACGATGAGCCAGTTGCTTCGCGCCTGCGCCAGAATTGCGTCATTTTCGTCAAGGATGGCGCAGTCTCTCACGGCGAAGAGTTTTTCCGCGCCGCGAGGCCATGTTTGCACGGTGAGCTTGTCTCCATAGTGGGGACGGCGCTCTATACGCACCGTAATCCGCGACAGTATCCACGCTACGCCGGTTTGCTTCATGGCCTCAATGCCAACGCCCAAGGAGCCCGCGTGTTTAATCGACGCTTCCTGAAAGTAGTCAAAAGCCGCCGCTAGTGTTAGGCGGTTGGAATGGTCAACGTCAGCGAAACGCGCGGTGATGTTTTCTTGCCAAATAGGTATCATAGGCACAATGTAGCGCGAATAGCATGGTGTGAATAGGGACTTTGGGCATGGTGTCTGACGCCATTGGCATAGAGGCTGTGGGCATAGTGTCTGGTATTGTTCCGGCTGTAAAGCCCTCATTCCCCTGTTTGACATATCAATACCATATAGTTATACTTGAAACAGTTTATAAATTAAACATTTGTAGATGAGAACTCTCTTCACCTATGGAGGAATAACACATGGACGAACAGCTTAAAAAAGAACTGATGGAAACCTTTTTACGGTTCAAACGGATAAAGATTTCCATTCTACACAAGAACGATGGCAGCAAGCGGGACCTCAGTTTCATAGAAACAGTGCTGTTAAAAAAAATCAGTGAAGGCGACATCGATAGGTTCAGCGATTTTGAGGAAGAATTTCACGTTTCAAAGTCAGCCGTTTCCCAGACCTTGGGGGCATTGGAGGAGAAGGGCTATATTATCCGTGAACTGGATAAAACCAACCGGCGCAAGCGACTCCTCAGCCTTACCCCAAAGGGCTGTAAAACAGTTGCCGCCATAGATAAAGAAGTAGAAGCCTATTTTGCCGGGGTCATTCAGCGTTTTGGTGAAAACGATACCCGTCTTCTTATGAGCCTTTTTAACCGTTTTGCGAAGATTGTAGAGGAAAACAATGAAGTTTGAGCTTTTTGCAAAACTCGGTTAGTTTTGCAAAAAGCCCTTGCAGTTTTTCGGCCTACGGCCTACAAGACTGCTTTTTTCAGTGGTGTTCTTTCAAAACTGAAGTTTTGAAAGAACCTCGTTTAACAAACAAAAGGAGACAATCTTGAAAAAGTATACAGGCATTGAACTTATGGAAACCGCGCCGGTCGGGACGGCTATTATCCGTCTTGCTTTACCGATGATTGCGGCCATGCTCGCCCAGGCAATTTACAACATGACCGATATGTTCTTTATCGGCCAGACCGGAGACCCAAACATGGTGGCGGCGGTTTCTCTCGCGTTTCCCCTGTTCATGCTTTCCCAAGCC